>NZ_JBFTLX010000256.1:0-11108 GCF_056396665.1 Cupriavidus sp. 05T313
ATGTCGTACGCACTTGGGTGCAATAACCATCGCCGATCAAAGAAACTGCGACCAACCCCACAGGGGGTGAGCTTCCCCCGAAATTTCGCCTTCCAAGAGGTGAGGTATAACCTCAACCAGTTGGAAGGAAGCGAAATGCGAAAGATACCGAAACAGGAATTCACTGCGGAGTTCAAGGAACAGGCCGTCAGGCAACTGCGTGCCGGGAAGACGACAGGAGAGCTGGCTGCGGAATTGGGCGTGTCTGATCAGACACTGCGCAACTGGCGCAAGGCCGCCGAGGCCGGCAAGCTCAATGGGGCTGGTGCCAAGCCTGTGACTGCTGAACAGATGGAGCTGTCGCGCCTGCGCGCGGAGAACAAGCGCTTGGCGATGGAGCTTGAAATCGCAAAAAAGGCAGCGGCGTACTTCGCGAGGGACCTTCTGTGAAGTACGCCTGGATCGAGCGGGAACGAGCCACCTATCCGCTGGTGATTCTCTGTAATGTCCTGACGGTTAGTGTGAACGGCTATCGGGCCTGGAAGCGCGGCGGCACACCGTCGCGCAAGCGCCTGACCGATACGCAAATGATGGCGTTGATCCGCGCGACCCATGCCCAGCTCAAAGGCGCATATGGATCGCCACGCATGCTCCGGGAAATCCGTGCGCGAGGCTTCCCAGCCTCCAAGGAACGGGTCGAGCGGCTGATGCGCGAGAACGGCATTCGCGCCCGGCACAAGCGGCGCTGGCGGGCAACGACGAATTCCAGGCACTCGCTGCCGATCGCGCCGAACCGACTGGAGCGCAACTTCACGCCCGCCGCGCCAAATCAGGTTTGGACGGCGGACATGACCTACATCTGGACCGACGAAGGCTGGCTGTATCTGGCCATCGTGCTTGACCTGTTCAACCGCGAAGTGGTTGGCTGGTCGATTCGGCCCCGGATGACGGCAGATATCGTGACAGATGCGCTGGCGATGGCTTGGTTCCGCCGCAAGCCCGCACCGGGATTGATTCACCACTCGGACCGAGGCAGCCAGTATGCTAGCCAGGCCTTCCAGGCCAAGCTGGTGGATTACGGCATGGTCTGCTCGATGAGTCGCAAAGGGAACTGCGGCACAGTACCTCCGGGACTGGGAACACCCACGGGACATGGCGGCTTGACTCCCTTACCCTTGGAAGGCGAAAAACAAGGGGAATCTCAGGGGATGTCGTACGGCCCGTTGGGCGCAAGAGCCACCGCCGCTCAAAGAAACCGCGAGCACCCCCACAATAAGACACATCCCCAATCCCTCAAAACACCCCCCCCTCACTAACCACCCAATCCATCGGCAAATCATGCTCCTGCGGCTCCAACGCAATCCGGCAGGCCTCATGCCCGATGCCGATCGCAACCGGCGCGTTCCCGCCGGCAGCCAGCGCCGCCAGCGTGCGGTCATAGAACCCACCCCCATAGCCCAGGCGGAACTTATTCGCGCTGAAACCGACACATGGAATCAGCAGGGCGTCTGGCAGCAAGGGCGGCGTGCCGTCGGGCACGGGAATGCCGTAATGCCCGGCAATCATCGGCGTAGCCGGCTCCCACAGGTGGAAATCCAGCGGCGAGCCCGGCCGGCTTACCACCGGCAGGGCCGCTTGCCGCCCGGGGGCGCTGGCCAGCCAGCGCGAGACCACGGCACGGGCGTCGAACTCTTGCTGGATTGGCCAGTAGAAGCCCAGGCGATGCACGGGCAGGCGCTCCAGCAGTGCGCTCAGCGTGGCTTCGATGCCGGCATCTGCGGCGCTGCGCTGTGGCAATGCGCCGCGCAGCGCCAGCAGCTGGCGGCGCAGCGCCGCTCGCTGCACGCCGGGATCAGGCTTTCCGGGCTCGCCGGAGGGGTCGCGAACGTCGTCGCTTGGCATGGCTGCGTGGGATAATGTCTGCGGTTGACCAAACATTGCACGGTCGGACGAGCGCCCTCGAATGGGCTTGCCCGACCGTCACAACAAGGAAGAAGAATGCCGAAGGGAGTATATCCGCAGCGTGCGGCCAAGGCCGCCCTGGCGGCAATCGCGTGCGCGCTGCTCGCCACGCCGGTATTTGCGCAGAAGAAGCCCCAGCCGCAACAGCAACCGCAGTCGCTCACCATCCCGAGCAACCCCGACGACGCTTTCGTGGCGCTGCGCGAAGCCGCCCGCAAGAACGACGTGGTCCGCGCCGACGCCATCTCCGCCACCCTGGTGGACTACCCGATCTCGTCCTACGTCGAGTACTTCCGCATCAAGCCGCAGATGTTCGACGCCAGCGGCCTGGCCCGTATCGACGCCCCCGACGACCAGGTGCGCGCTTTCCTGCAGCGCTACAAGGGCGAAGCCATTGCCGACCGCATGCGCAACGACTGGCTGCTGGTGCTGGGCAAGAAGCGCGACTGGGCCAATTTCGACGTCGAATACCCGCAGTTCGTGCTCAAGGACGATACGCAGGTCGAATGCTATGCGCTGCTGTCGCGTGCGCTCAAGGGCCAGAACGTGGCGGCGGATGCACGCGCCGCGCTGAGCGATCCGAGGTACTACGGCGAAGGCTGTGTCGACCTGATCGGCTACCTGGCACAAAGCCGCCAGATCGAGCCCAGCGACGTGGCTTTCCAGGCGCGCCAGGCGCTCGAGCAGAACTATGTGACCCTGGCCGCGCGCATCGCCGCCACCGCGCCTGACACGCGCGGCGACAGCAACACGCTCGCCACCGTGGTCAAGATGGCGCGCAACGATCCCGCCCAGGCCGCGGCTTTCCTGAGTGCCAACGCCGGCAGCCTGTCGCGCGACGAGCAGGGCTCCGGCTGGGGCGTGATCGGCCAGTTCGCGGCCAAGAAGCTGGCGCCCGAAGCCGCCGGCTACTACCGCCGCCAGATCGACCAGGGCGGCAACCAGTGGCTGTCCGACGAAACCCAGGAGTGGCGCGTGCGCGCCGCGCTGCGCCAGGGCGACTGGAAGCAGGTGCGCCAGGCTGTGGAACTGATGCGCCCCGAACTGCGCGCCAAGGACCCGGCCTGGACCTACTGGTACGGCCGCGCGCTCAAGGCGGACAACCGTGGCGCCGAGGCCGAGAAGCAGTTCCAGTCGATTGCCGGCCAGTTCAGCTTCTACGGCCAGCTGGCCAGCGAGGAACTGGGCAATCGCATCGTGCTGCCGGCCCGCACCCAGGTCAGCGATGCCGAGGTCAACGCCATGCGCACCCGCCCGGGCTTCCTGCGGGCGCAGAAGTTATACGATCTCAACCTGCGCTTCGAGGGCAACCGCGAGTGGAACTGGGAGCTGCGCGGCATGACTGACCGCCAGTTGCTGGCCGCCGCCGACTACGCCCGCCGCATCGAGCTGCTGGACCGCGCAGTCAACACCGCCGACCGCACCCAGGCCGAGCACGACTTCTCGCTGCGCTTCCTGATGCCGTACCGCGACATCATGCAGCGTGCCACCGACGAAGTGGGCCTGGACATGGCATGGGCCTACGGCCTGGTGCGCCAGGAATCGCGCTTCATCATGAACGCGCGCTCCTCGGCGGGCGCCCACGGGCTGATGCAGGTGATGCCGGCCACCGCCAAGTGGGTCGCACGCAAGATCGGCATGTCGGACTTCTCGCCGTCGATGATGAGCGATCCCAATGTCAACATCATGCTTGGCACCAACTACATGAGCATGGTCTTTACCGACCTGGACAGTTCCTGGACGCTGGCATCGGCTGCCTACAACGCGGGTCCCGGCCGACCCAAGAGCTGGCGCTCCAGCCTGCAGCGCCAGGTCGAGGGCGCGATCTTCGCCGAGACCATTCCTTTTTCGGAGACCCGGACCTACGTCAAGAACGTGCTGTCCAACGCCACGTACTATGCTGCATTGATGAGCGGCCGGCCGCAGTCGCTCAAGGATCGCCTGGGCATGGTGGCACCGTCGCAGGTCACCACCACCAGCCTGCCCTGAGCCTCAGGGGCGCGCGGTCTGCCGGCCAATGCGGTTGCCGGTGCGTTCACCAGCCCTGGAGAACGCGCCAGTCATGCCTTGCCACGGAGAAATCCATGCAGATCAGCAATGTTCTAGTGATCGGAGGGGCCGGCTTCGTCGGCAGTCATCTGGTAGCCCGGCTGGCAGGCGTTGCCACCGCATCGGCCACGCCGCTGGAGCCTGGCACCGTCGTGGAGCCGCCCCTCGACCCTGAACGCATCGTGGTCGCCACCCGTGACGCGGAGCACGCGCAGCACCTGCTGCTGCTGCCACGGGTGGAGGTGACCGGGCTGGACGTGAGAAACGATGTCGCGCTGGACGCGGCCATCGGCACGCTCGGCACCGAGGGCATCGTCGTCAACCTGATCGGGATTCTCCACGGCGAACGCGCCGAGCCCTACGGCGAGGCTTTCGCCTTTGCGCATGTGGAGGTGCCGCGGCGCATCGTGGAATCCTGCAGGCGCACCGGTGTCCGCAGGCTGTTGCACATGAGCGCGCTGGGCGCCGACAGCTCGGGCCCGTCGATGTACYTGCGCAGCAAGGGCGACGGCGAGCGCGTCGTGCGCGACAGCGGCCTGGACTGGACCATCGTCCGGCCGTCCGTGATCTTCGGCCCCGACGATCATTTCCTCAATCTCTTCGCCCATATGCAGCAACTGGCGCCGGTGGTGCCGCTGGCCTGCGCGCAGGCGAAATTTCAGCCGGTGTACGTGGAGGACGTGGCGCAGGCCTTCGTCAACGCCATGGCCGCGCCGGCTACCATCGGCCGCGCCTACGACCTGGCGGGACCGCAGGTCTATACGCTGGAGGAACTGGTGCGCTATGCCGGCCGCGCCAGCGGCCATCCGCGCCCGGTCCTGCACCTGCCTGACGCGCTCGCGCGCGTGCAGGCGGCCATGCTGGAACATTTGCCGGGCGCGCCGGTGATGTCGCGCGACAACCTCGACTCCATGCGGCTCGACAGCGTCATGCACGGGGCTATCGCGCCCGAACTTGGCCTGCGCCAGCCGGTGGGGCTCGAAGTGGTGATGACCGACGTGCTGGCGGGCCGTGGGCACGAGAGCTATATGCAGGTTCTGCGGCGTAGCGTATATCGCTGAGCCATCAGCCGCCCGGCGCGGCCGGGCGCAGGTTGATCAGGCACCCGGCCAGGCTGCCCGCTTGTGACCTGGATTCACATCGCTGCGAGCGTAATTCGCTTTGAGGGGCTCGGCGCGGCTGGCTACAATGGTTCGTTCGCCGGCGCGTTGTCCCGCCCGCCCCATCGCGTGGCGGTTTGCCCCGGCCTCACTCTCCCCCATGTTTCCTGCAAGGATTTCGCGATGAAGCTCGTCATCGGCAACAAGAACTACTCGTCCTGGTCGCTGCGCCCCTGGTTGCTGATGCAGCATGCCGGCATCGCCTTCGAGGAAATCAAGGTGCGCCTGTTCGCGCCGGGGTTTGAGGAAGCCGTCGCGCAGCACTCGCCCACGGGCAAGGTGCCGGTGCTGGTCGATGGCGACATCACCGTGTGGGATACGCTGTCGATTGCCGAATACCTGGCCGAATCCTTCCCCGAGAAGCAACTGTGGCCTGYCGACCGCGCGCAGCGGGCGTACGCGCGCTCGATCTGCGCCGAGATGCATTCGGGTTTCGTCAACCTGCGCAGCCAGTTGCCGATGAACGTCACCGCGGTGCTGCCGGGCCGCGGCTGGAACGTGGCGGTACAGCGCGATGTCAGCCGCATCGCCACGATCTGGTCCGAGCTGCGCGCGCGCCATGCCGCCGACGGTCCGTTCCTGTTCGGCACCTTCACCATCGCCGATGCGTACTTCGCGCCGGTGGTCAGCCGCTTTGCCACCTATGGCATCCACCTGCCCGATGCCGCCAAGCAATACGCGGACTTCATTCTCGCGCTGCCGGCCATGCAGGCCTGGATCGCCGATGCGCGCGAAGAGCGCGACTTCCTGGCGTCCGACGAGCCCTACCGGCTGGCCCCCGATCGCGCCGACGCGATCGTGATCAACCATTGAGCATGTCCATGCAGGTGTATGCCGTAGGCGGTGCCATCCGCGACGCCTTGCTGGGCCAGCCCAGCCAGGACCGCGACTACGTCGTGGTGGGCGCGACCCCGGCCGAGATGGAAGCCGCCGGCTACAAGCCGGTGGGCAAGGATTTCCCGGTCTTTCTCCATCCCCGGACCAGGGAGGAGTACGCGCTCGCCCGCACCGAGCGCAAGACCGCGGCGGGTTACAAGGGCTTTGCTTTCTACTGCTCGCCGGACGTGACGCTGGAAGACGACCTGGTGCGGCGCGACCTCACCATCAACGCCATGGCGCAGGCGGTGGACGACGGCGGCGCGCTCGCCGGCCCCGTGATCGATCCCTACGGCGGACAGCGCGATCTTGCCGCGCGGCAGTTCCGGCATGTATCGGATGCCTTTGCCGAAGATCCGGTGCGCATCCTGCGCGTGGCGCGCTTTGCCGCGCGTTTCATCGATTTCACCGTGGCGCCCGAGACGCTGGTGCTGATGCGGCGCATGGTGGAGGCCGGCGAGGTCGACGCGCTGGTGGCCGAGCGCGTCTGGCAGGAACTCGCGCGCGGCCTGATGGAGGCGCGGCCCTCGCGCATGTTCGAGGTGCTGCGCGAATGCGGCGCGCTGGCGCGCCTTCTGCCCGAGCTGGACCGGCTGTGGGGCGTGCCGCAGCGTGCCGATTACCATCCCGAGGTGGATACCGGCGTGCACGTGATGATGGTCGTGGATACCGCCGCCGCGATGGGAGGCTCGCTGGCGGTGCGCTTTGCCGCGCTGGTGCATGACCTGGGCAAGGGCACTACGCCGGATGATGTGCTGCCGCGCCATCTCGGACATGAGCAGCGCAGCGTGGAATTGCTCGAAGCCGTCTGCAAGCGCCTGCGCGTGCCGACCGACTGCCGCGATCTGGCGGTGGTGGTGGCGCGCGAGCACGGCAATATCCATCGTTCGGAGGCGTTCGGCGCGGCGGCATTGACGCGCCTGCTGGAGCGTTGCGATGCGCTGCGCAAGCCGGGGCGTTTTGCGCAGGCGCTGCAGGCATGCGAGGCCGATGCGCGCGGGCGGCTCGGGTTCGAGGACCGGGAGTATCCGCAGACGGCGCGGTTATTGATGGCGCTGGAGGCGGCGGCTTCGGTGGATGCGGGGGCGGTGGCGCGGGAATGCGCTGACAACGTCAGCCTGATCAAGGATCGCGTGCATGCGGCGCGGGTGGCGGCGGTGGCGGCGCGGCTGGGAGAGTAGGGGGCCGCTACAGCAGCTTTCCTACCAGCAACGCCACCATCGACAACAAGATCGTCGAAGCAAACGGCAACACAATCTCCCGTCCGAACAACCGGAACCGCAGGTCCCCCGGCAACCGGCCCAGCCCCAGCTTTTGCAGCCACGGCAGCGCCGCCGATAGCACGATGACGGCCAGGAAGATGGTGAAAGTCCAGCGCAGCATGTTGGCGTGCCTGAGGTGAGGTGCCTGGACTATAGCGCGTGGCTGCGGTCGCCGCGCGCGAATCCCGCCAGCGGCAGCGCCGCATCGAAGTCGCGGGTCAGCGCGATGACCTTGAACAGCTCGCCCATTTCGGCCTCGGACAGCAGCTTTTGCACCGCATTGGCCGCAGGCAGGAAATTGCGCGTGTCGTTGGGGTCCAGCGCCATCAGCAACTCGGTGATGCCGGCATTCATCAGGAAGCGCGCCTGCGAGGCGAAGCCGGCGACGGTCAGCCCGGCATCGGCGGCGGCGTGGGCGATACCGCTGAAGTTGACGTGGGCGGTGATGTCCTGCAGGCCGGGGTAGAGGAAGGGATCCGGGTGGGCGTGATGGCGGTAGTGGCACATCAGCGTGCCGCCGACCCGCTGCGGATGGTAATACTCCGCAGTGGGAAAACCGTAGTCGATCAGGAATACCGCGCCACGCGTCAGCATCGTACCCACCGCCCGCATGAAGCCTTCCGCCTCGGCGTGGGTTTCGGTGACGATGTCGTGGTCGCCGGGCACGGCGTGCAGCGCTTCGGGCAGGGCGTCGGCTGCTACCGGGCGGTCGGAAAAGACAAAGGCGGCGTCCGTTTCACCGGCATCGTCGTCCCGGCGGGCTACGCCGCGCTCCAGCCAGCGGCCATGGCTGCGGGCAAACAGCCGCACCGGCATGGCATCGAGCACTTCATTGCCGACGACGATCCCTTCGAAATGTCCGGGCAGCGTATCCAGCCAGCTCACGCGCGGCGCCAGGTGCGGGGCGCGTTCGGCCAGCGTGGCCTGCTGGCGCGCGCGCAGCTCGCCGGACAGTTCGACGATGTCGTAGCGCTCAGGCAACTGGCCTTCCTGCTCCAGCGCGAGCAACAGGTCGGCGGCGAGCCGGCCGGTGCCGGCGCCAAATTCCAGCAACTGCGACAGGCCCTGCGCCAGCAGCGGCGCGAACTGGCGTGCGAGCGTACGGGCGAAGAACGGGCTCAGTTCGGGGGCGGTGATGAAGTCGCTGCCGTCGCGCGCGTCGCGGCCGAACTTGGCGGCGCCGCCGCTGTAGTAGCCCAGGTCGGGCGCATATAGCGCAAGCGCCATATAACGGTCGAAACCAAGCCAGCCGCCTGCGTCGTCGATGGCCTGGCCGATGTGCGCGGTCAGCGCGGCGGACGCCGAGAGTGCGTCCGCGGGGGGAAGGGGTAAACTAGCGCCTTTGTGCATACCGCGATTGTAGCAATGCCAGCCTCCGAATCTCCTGACTCCGCATCGCCTGCCGGCGCCACCGCCGCCGCAGCCTCCGCTACCCCCGCGCGCGGCGTTGCGCTCGTGACCGGCGCCGCGCGCCGGCTCGGGCGCGTGATCGCGCTGGAACTGGCCGCCCGCGGCTGGGACGTGGCGGTCCACTGCCACCGCTCGCTGGCCGAGGCCGAGACGCTGGCCGGGCAGATCCGCGCCGGCGGCCGCCGGGCGGCGGTGCTGCAGGCTGACCTGGCCGACGAGGCGTCCACCGCCAGACTGATCGCTGCCTGCAGCGAAGCGCTGGGCGTGCCGACCTGCCTGGTCAACAATGCCTCGCTGTTCCAATATGACGTGGCGACCAGCTTTTCCTATGCCTCGCTCGACACGCATATGCGCACCAATGTGGCCGCGCCGCTGCTGCTGGCGCGCGAAATGCATCGGGCGCTGTCGGACAAGCAGCGCGGCGTGGTGATTAACCTGCTCGACCAGAAGCTGGACAACCTCAATCCGGATTTCCTGTCATACACGCTGTCCAAGGCGGCGCTGCAGACCGCCACGGTACAACTGGCCCAGGCCCTGGCGCCGAAGTTGCGCGTGGTGGGCGTGGCGCCGGGCATCACCATGGTTTCAGGCGACCAGTCGAGCCCCGGCTTCAAGCGCGCCCACCGCATGACGCCGCTGGGCCAGTCGTCCACTCCCGAGGACATCGCGCAGGCCGTGGCCTACCTGGCCGAGGCGCGCGCCGTGACCGGCACCACGCTTTACGTCGACGGCGGCCAGCACCTGATGCCGCTCGCGCGCGACGTGATGTTCCTGACCGAATGACGTACCCGGCGCGCGTCCCAGACCGCGCGTGCCTTTTCCTACTTTTTCCCCTCTCTCCATCATGACCATGCTCGCCGCCCTCACACACCCCAGCCTGCAGGACTGCCGCCGCATGTTCCTGCGCAACTACGAAGTGCAGATCAATATCGGCGTGCACGAATTCGAGAAAAAAGGCGAGCAGCGCGTGCTGATCAATATCGACCTGTTCGTGCCGCTGGCCCAGAGCACGCCGCACGACGACAAGCTGCAGGAAGTGGTGGACTATGACTTCATGCGCAACACCGTGGCCGAGCGCATGGCGCAAGGCCACGTCCACCTGCAGGAAACGCTGTGCGACGACGTGGCGCGCGCCATGCTCAAGCACCCCAAGGTGCGCGCCGTGCGCGTATCGACCGAAAAGCCCGACGTCTACCCGGACTGCGATTCCGTCGGCGTCGAGGTTTTCCATATCAAGAGCGAGTAAGCCGGCCGGCGCGGGGAGGCCGGCCACGGTAAAATACCCGGTTGTCCGGCCCCGGCAGCCTGCATGTGATGCAACTGCCGCACTGTGCGCCGCTTCGCCTTTTCCTTGTTGTCTCCGTCGCCCCGTCGCCTTATTGCCATGACCGCCACCACGCATTCCAAGAACTTCTTCCGCCTGGAGACCTATCTCCAGTCGCAGACGGGCCGTGCCATCGGCGATTTCAAGATGATCGAGGATGGCGACACGGTGCTGGTGTGCCTGTCTGGCGGCAAGGACTCGTACACCATGCTGTCGGTGCTGATGGCGCTGCAGAAGCGCGCGCCGGTCAAGTTCAAGCTGATCGCGATGAACCTTGACCAGAAGCAGCCGGGCTTCCCCGCGCATATCCTGCCCGCCTACCTGAAATCGGTGGGGGTGGAATATGTGATCGTCGATGCGGATACCTATTCCATCGTCAAGGAGAAGGTGCCCGAGGGCAAGACTACCTGCTCGCTGTGCTCGCGGCTGCGCCGTGGCGTGATCTATCGCACCGCCAAGGAACTGGGCGCCAACAAGATCGCGCTGGGCCACCACCGCGACGACATCATCCAGACCTTTTTCCTGAACCTGTTCTTCGGCGGCAAGATGAAGGCGATGCCGCCCAAGCTGGCCACCGACGACGGCCAGCATATCGTGATCCGTCCGCTGGCCTACTGCCCGGAAAAGGACATCGCCGCCTACGCGCGCGCCATGGAGTACCCCATTATTCCGTGCAATCTGTGCGGTTCGCAGGAGAACCTGCAGCGCAAGAAGGTCAAGGAGATGCTGGTCGAGTGGGAGCGGCAGAATCCGGGCCGCACCGACAATATCTTTGCCGCGCTGCGTAGCGTGGTGCCTTCGCATCTGGCAGATACGGATTTGTTTGACTTCAATGGGCTGGCTACCGGGTTGGCGAAGGTGGATGAGGCTGCGCTGTTTGGCGAGACCACCTTTTCGCAGCAGCCGTTGGTTTTTGCTGGTGGGATGGAGGAGAACAAGTTGGAGTTTGTTCGGTTTGAGAAGGGGGTGGTGGGTGGGGCTGTTGTTGAGTGAGGGTTTGTTGTTGGTTGCAACTTGCAACTTGCAACTGCCTAACGTCAACGTCAAAGGCTTAAAGTCAAAGGCAGTTTCACCACCCCTTCGGGG
>NZ_JBFTLX010000257.1:0-10135 GCF_056396665.1 Cupriavidus sp. 05T313
CACTATCGACCGGTTCAGCGGCGGCATCATCTGCTCAACCACCCATTCCCGATGCTCGGTTGCATATCGTGTCATCACCTATTCGCACACCGCCCTCCATTTTGCTTCACTAAGGAAACGGAGGCGACAAGTATCCTGACATGGAGGGCGAGTAAAGAAAAGTGACACCTCCGTGTGCGTAAACGGCCAACCCCGTACAGCCGCGACAGCAGCTAGAAGCAACAAAACCCCGCCAAAAAACGCTAAAACCGTGCCAAAGAGATGCGCCCCCCCAATCAAACCACCTCCAACCGAAAAACAGCAACCGACCTCTCCATCCTCTGCGCCTGCTCCCGCAAAGCATCAGCCGCCGCCGCCGCCTGCTCCACCAACGCCGCATTCTGCTGCGTAACCTGATCCATCTGCGTCACCGCCTGATTCACCTGCGCAATCCCGCTGCTCTGCTCGCGCGACGCCCGGCTGATCTCATCCATCATCGCCGTCACCCGCCCGACCGCGCCCACGATGCTCTCCATGGTCGTGGTAGCGTCGCCGGCCAGCGCCGAGCCCGCCTCCACGCGCTGGACCGATTGCGAGATCAGCGTGCGGATCTCCTTGGCGGAACTGCCGGCGCGCTGCGCCAGGTTGCGCACTTCGGCAGCCACCACGGCAAACCCGCGCCCGTACTCGCCGGCACGCGCCGCTTCCACCGCCGCATTGAGCGCCAGGATATTGGTCTGGAAGGCAATCCCGTCGATCACCGCGATGATGTCGACGATGCGTTTCGAGTCGGCCTCGATCTCGCCCATGGTCTGTAGCACGCGCCCCACCGAGGCTCCGCCGGCCACCGCGATGTCGGAAGCCGCGCTGGCCAGCGCGCTGGCCTGGTCCGCGCTGCCGGCATTCTGTTGCACGATCGCGGTGAGCTGCTCCATGCTGGCGGCGGTCTGCTGCAGCGACGATGCCTGCTCTTCCGTCCGCTGCGACAGGTCCAGGTTGCCTTGCGCGATCTCGCCCGCGRCCACCAGCACGTTCTGCGCGCCCTCCTTGGTATCGCCGATCAGCACGCGCCAGGTATCCACCAGCGACAGCAGGTGCCGCTTCACATGGCTGAGTTCGTCGCTGCCATGAACCTCCAGCCGGATGCCAAGGTCGCCGGCGTTGATCCGGCCCACCATGTCCGCCACTTGCCGCACGTCCTCGCGCATGCCGCAGCTGAAACCGGCGAACAGGTAGAACGCCGCGCCCACCGCCAGCAGGGCCACGCCGCCGAGCACTTCCAGTTCCAGCTTGTCGGCTGCGATGCGCTGCTCCAGCATGGCGCGGGCAAGTGCGGAGAACTCCTTGTTGACCGAGGAGACCGCGTTGATGGCGGCGGTCGCTTCGTCGAAATAGGCCTTGGCCTCGATGTTGATGCCGCTGCTGCCCAGCATCCTCTCCTTCAGCGTGCGGTAGAAAGCATCCACGGCGGACAGTTGCGCCTGTGCGTTTTCCACCCGTGTGCGATACGCCGGCGCGCCGCGCGTCACGCGGCCGATGTCGCGCCGCACCGATTCCAGTCCGTCCTGGATCTGCTCCCCGAGCGCGGCCAGCTCAGCCTGTTGCGCCGCATCGGAATAGCCGCCCTGGCTGATGATGGCGGCCCCCCTGCCACGCGCCAGCGCGCTCAGCTCGGCCAGCCTTGGCATCGGCCCGACCATCAGCGTGACCAGGTAGTACGAACCGCTATCGGGGTCGAGCGCGAGCGATGAGCGATCCGCCACATCGCCGATAAACAAGCGGGTCTGCTTGACCAGCGCGCTGTGCATGTCGAACAGCGGCCCGGCCGTCGTGTTCAGGCCCGTTTCATGCATGCGTCGCCACGACTCCCCGAGTTTTTTCGCATCGGGCATAACGTCGAAGCCCGCCGCCGCCCCGGCTTGCTGCATCAGTCCGTCGAGGTGTGCAGCGGCCTTCGCATCCGCGCCATCGAACGTGGCGCGAAATGCCGCGTTACCCGCCAGCACGGCGTTGGCCGCACCGCGCCTGACCTGTGTCTCGCGCATGAAGTCGAGCGCGCGGTCGACGATGGCGAGGCCGCGCAGTTCGTCCTGGCTGGCGCGGATCGACTGCGCCGAGAGGCTCAGCACCGCATAAAGCGAGCCGCTCAGCGGGATCAGGAACAGGATCGCAAGCAAGAGCAGCTTGCGCGTGATCGTCAGGCGCGCCATCAGGCGCATGGCAGGAGAAAGGAAAGTCACCACGAAAGACCCCAGAAAAAGCACTCGCATGTGCCTTGTATCGGCCGCATCAAGGCGTACTGGAGCGCAGTTTTCCAGCTTTTTTTTCATGCACAACTGCGGGGCGGAAACAGCACAAGACGGGTGCAGAATGCCCGTAATTCGGGCGAAAAACAGGCACAAACCGCGTGTAGAACAGGCACAAGACGATCACGAAAGAGCGGATAAGAAAGCCGACACAAAACAGACGCAAATCAAACGTAGAACGGTAGGCATTGCGATGTCAGCGCGCCGGGCGGGTTCCGATGTGGGAAACACCCGGGCCAATGCGCGTAAGCAGTGTCCTTCTTGGGCGCTTGCGCCCCTGCTGGCCCGCGAGACCAGGATTCCCAACCCAGGAGATGCCGATGCTGAGTCCGCACGAATTTGCTACCTTGATGCTGGTCCACGATACGCAGGACCGCCTGGAACTGGATCCCGTGGATCTGGAGGCGTTGCTGGAACGCGGCCTTGTGTCGCTGGAGGAATGCGGGGCCGGCCATTGGTGCCCGCATGTCACGCCGCATGGTTTCGCCTTGCTCAGGGCGATGGGCTGGCAGGGCGATATGGCCAGGGTGCGGCATGGCGCGTCACGCGGGCAGGAAGCATCCGCGCGGTAAAGCGGCAAGGTGGTCTCGCCGCGTCCTCGCGGCTCAATGAAAGTCGCGGCTGGACACCATCAGACGGCCCAGCAGCGGACTCAGGTCCACCAGTTCCTGCGCCACCAGGTGCCTCACCTCGCCCTGGCGCTGCCACATGCCGATCACGCCCAGCAGCGTGGCGCCCAGCACTTCCTTGCGCTGGCGCTCGATCAGGTCCGGCCAGAGAATCACATTGACGGCACCCGTCTCATCCTCGATCGACGTGAAGATCGTGCCGCTGGCGGTCGCCGGCCGCTGCCGCACCGTGACGATGCCGCAGGCCCGCACACGCCGGCCGTTGCCGCAATGGGCCAGATCCTGCGCGGTGGCGTACTTCATGGCCGCCAGCCGCGGCCGCAGCAGCGCAAGCGGATGCGACTTGAGCGACAGGCCCATGCTGGCGTAATCAGCGGCCACGTCCTCGCCCAGGCGCGGCGCCGGCAGCGACAGCTTGCTCTCGGCCGGCGGTGCCTCGTAGAGCAGGTCATGATGGGCGGCCTGCAGCGCGGCGGCGCGGGCCTGCCAGCGCGCCTGGCGACGATGCCCGGCGAGGCTGGCCAGCGCATCGGCGGCGGCCAGCGCGTCGATGTCGTGGCGATCGAGCCGCGCCCGCAGCACAAGGTCCTCGACGCTGGCAAAAGGCTGCCTGGCGCGTGCCTGCTCGATGCGACCGGCAGCCGCCTCGCGCATGCCGCTCACGCGGTTGAGCCCGAGCCGCACCGCGGGTTGGGCGCGCTCGCGTCCTCGCGCCGCCCGCCCGTCCGCTTCCAGCTCCAGCGTGCTTTCCCAGCAGCTCACCGTGACATCCACGGGCGACGTACGTACGTGGTGGCGCCGCGCATCCTGCACCAGTTGCGAAGGTGTGTAAAAACCCATCGGCTGGCTGTTGAGCAAGGCGCACAGGAAAGCCGCCGGATGATGGCACTTGATCCACGCGCTGACATAGACCAGCTTGGCGAAGCTGGCGGCATGGCTTTCCGGGAAGCCATATTCACCGAAGCCTTCGATCTGCTTGCAGATGGCCAGCGCGAAGGCTTCCGGATACTTGTTGCGGGTCAGCGCGCTGACCAGCGCATCCTGGTGCTGCTTCAGATCGCCCTTGCGCCGCCAGGCCGCCATCGAGCGGCGCAGCTGATCGGCCTGGCCTGGAGTGAAACCGGCGGCGTCGATGGCCAGTTGCATCACCTGTTCCTGGAAGATCGGCACGCCCAGGGTCCGGCCCAGCACCTTCTCGATGACGTCGTTGTGATACGCCGGCGGCTTGCCGGTGCGCCGCACCTGCTCGCGCCGCTTCAGGTAGGGATGCACCATGCCACCCTGGATCGGCCCGGGCCGCACGATGGCCACCTCCACCACCAGGTCGTAGAAGGTGCGCGGCTGCAGCCGCGGCAGCATCGACTGCTGCGCGCGCGACTCCACCTGGAACACGCCGATGGTATCGGCGGCGCAGATCATGTCGTAGGTCTGCGCGTCCTTGCCGGGGATGTCCTCCATGCGGTACGGCGCGCCCGAGCGGCTCGGGATCGTCGCCAGCGCGCGGCGGATGGCCGACAGCATGCCCAGCGCCAGCACGTCCACTTTCAGCAGGCCGAGCGATTCCAGATCGTCCTTGTCCCACTGGATCACGCTGCGGTCTTCCATGGCCGCGTTCTCGATCGGCACCAGCCGCGACAGCTTGTGCCGCGCGATCACGAAACCGCCCACGTGCTGCGACAGATGCCGCGGAAAGCCGCGCAGTTGCGCGGTCAGGCTGGCCCACTGCCGCACCGCCGGTGATTCCGGGTCCAGCCCGTACTGGGCAATGCGGTCGAGAAAGGTCTTGCCGCCGTCCCACCAGGCCTGGCCCTTGACCACCTGCTCGATCACGCTGGCGTCGATGCCCAGCGCGCGGCCCACGTCGCGCAGCGCGCTGCGCGAGCGGTAGGTGATCAGCGAGGCGGCCAGAGCGGCGCGGTGGCGGCCGTATTTCCCGTAGATGTACTGGATGACTTCCTCGCGCCGCTGGTGCTCGAAATCGACATCGATATCGGGCGGCTCATCGCGCTCGCGCGACAGGAAGCGGCCGAACAGCATGTTGGCATCGCCGGGATCCACCTCGGTGATGAACAGGCAATAGCAGACCAGCGAATTGGCCGCCGAGCCGCGCCCCTGGCACAGGATGCCGCGCCCGCGGGCAAAGCGCACGATGTCGTGCACGGTGAGGAAGAAGGGCTCGTATTGCTTCTCCCGGATCAGTTCGAACTCCTCCTTCAACTGCTTGCGCCACTCGGGCTTGAGTCCGCCGGGGAAGCGCCGCAGCACACCCTTCATGGTCTCGCGGCGCAGGTAGCTGAAGGGGGTCTCACCGGGGGGCACCAGCTCTTCCGGATACTCGTAGCGCAGCGTATCGAGCGAGAAATCGCACAGCGAGGCGATCCGCACCGTCTGCGCCAGTGCCTCGCGCGGGTACAGCCGGGACAAGCGCTGCCGCATGCGCAGGTGCTGCTCGGCATTGGGCGCCAGCGTCATGCCGCACCCGGACAGCGGCTGGCCCACGCGAATCGCGCTCAGCACATCGGACAGCGGCTTGCGCGAACGCACATGCATGGTCACCGCGCCGGCCGCCGCCAGCGGCACGCCGGATTGCACCGATGCGTCCGCAAGACGCAGCCGGTGCAAGGCATCGGCATGGCCCTGCAACTGTTCGAGCGCGATCCAGCCGCGCGCGCCAAAGGTCTGCCGCATCCATTGCGCTTGCTGCAGCAACGCCTCGGGCTCGGGGCAATAAGACGGCAGCAGCAGCGCCAGGCAGTTGGGCATGCCGCGCAGGTGAGCCTGTTCCGGCTGCGGCGGCGCGGCCAGGTCGTCGGGGTGGAGCCGGTAGCTGCCCTTCTCCGAGCGCATGCGCCCCAGGGTGATCAGTTCGCTCAGGTTGCCAAAGCCTTCCCGGTCCTGCGCCAGCAGCACCAGCCGCAGCACCGGCTGGCCGGCGGAGTCCGTCAGCGTGAAGCGGCTGCCGACCAGCAGGCGGAAATCCTGCGCGGCGCGGGCCAGCGCGTCCAGTCGTTCATGGCGGCGCAGGCGGGCCTGGGTGGCTTCGCCAGGGGCCAAGGCGTCGCCGGCGGCGGGCGTGGCATCCGGCACGGCGAGGGATTCATCATCCACCCCATGCCCGCCGTCATGCTGATCGCCCTCTTCGCCGTCGTCCTCGATGAGATCGTCATCGTCGCCATCCTCATCCAGCCCCGCGGCCAATCGCGCCGCGCTGCGCGCCGCGGCGTCGCCGATGCGCTCACGCAGGTCCTTCAGCGCATGATGCGCGCGCGCCGTGCCGGCCACCGAACATTCATCGGTCAGCGCCAGCCCGCGATAGCCCAGCGCAAAGGCGCGCTCGATCAGCTCGACCGGATGCGACGCCCCATCCAGGAACGTGAAATTGGAAATGCAGTGCAGCTCCACATAATCCGGCAATACCGGCAGCAACGCGGAAAGCGCCGGCGGCAAAGCGGAAAACGAGGGCATGGCGGGCTTGCTGGACATGACAGGGAGGCAAAGGCTCAGGCGAATCTCAGGCGAACAGGCCGTGCAGGAACCAGCGGTATTCACCGCTCTCCTCGTGCCCGGGACGCTGGCGATAGACCCAGCAACGCAGGCCATCCGCACGTTCGGCGACGAAATAATCGCGCGTGGCCAGCGCGCCATCCCACCAGCCGCTCTCGATGCGCTCCGGCCGCGAGAGCAAGGTCAGCGGGCCGCCATGACAGGGCCGGTGACGCTGCACGGTGAGCGGCATCGGCTTGTCCAGCAGCCACGCCGGGCGCTCCGGCATGGCGCCTGCCGGGGCCGGCTGCGGCGCGCGCGCCGGCATTTCGTCGACGGGGCACCAGCGATTGGCGCGCTCGGGCCGGTGGTCGGGCAACGGCTGGGGTTGCAACACGTTTTCGCGGCCGAGCCGCGCCATCAGCGTATCGAGCAGGCGGCCCAGTTCGGCCGGCGTGCCGCCTGGTTCCGGAAACAGCGAATCGCTCTGCGGCAGGCAGGTCTCCATGGACTCCACCACCAGCATCAGGCCCACCGCCGGCACGCTGAACTGCACCTTGTCCAGCCGCTCCTGCAGCAGCCTGGACAGATGGACCGGATCGCGGCTGGGCTGCGCCAGGCTGACCGTCACCGGCGTAGACGGGGTCTCGGTGCCGAGCCGGTAGCGCTCGTGTTCGAGCCGCAGCACCAGCCGCGTCACGCCCGCCTGCTGTACCGCCAGCCAGCCGGCCAGCGCCAGCAGCAGGCGCTGCGCGCCCGCCATCACGCCCTGCACGGACTCGGTACGGCCCGGCAGCTCCATGCGCTGCGCGAAGGCTGCCGGCGCGCTGAACCAGGTAAAGCGCACCGGCACCTCGCCATAGGCCTGGTCCAGCCGCGCCAGCAGATCCGGCCCCAGCCGGCGCCGCAGGCCGGCACGCGGCAGGCCCCGCACCTCGCCCACGGTCCGGCAGCCGATGCCGTCGAGCCAGCCGTCGTCGGCCACGCCTTGCAGCATGGCCACCGGCAGCCGGTCCAGCAGCCGCGCCATGCGAGCAGCCCGCACCGCGCGCCGCGCCGGCCGCACCATCGCGCCACGGCGGTCCCGCCGCAGCGGCTGCGCCGCCAGCCACGCCGCCCCGAAGGCCGTGGGCCCGCAGCCAAGCTGCGGAAACACACCTAGCCGGCGCACCCGCGCATACACCGCGCGGCACAGCGCCAGATGGCCGCCGAACAGCCGCAGGCTGGCGCCGGCATCGATCATCACGGTAGCCGCATCGGGATCGGGATGGCCCGTCACATGCGGTGTGAAGTGCAGCAGCGCCAGCGCCAGCGCCGTCATCAGCTGCGCCTCGGCGGCCGGCTCGCGCTCCAGTTGCACCACCTGCGCCGACAAGGCCTGCACGCCGCCACGCCGCATCCCGGCCTGCACCCCCAGTGCCACCGCCGGCCCGTTGGCCAGCACCACCCGCTCGCGCTCCATCACCGCCACCGGCACCCGGTGGTGCAGCAGGCCGGAGGAAGCCGGGAGCGCGGCGGGCTCAGGCCAGTTCGGCTGCAACGCGTCCAGCGACAGGCGCGGCAGATGCACCGCGATCCAGTACGACATGGGCTTGCTCTCCCGCAACGGCTTGGGAAACCGGGAAATTGAAAGGGACCGGCGGCGGCGCGGACGGCGAAGCGGTCCTGGCCGGCACCGCCATCATCTCGCCCAGCGGCAGCACCAGCGGCGCATCGCGCACCGGGCCGCGCCGCTTGTGAAAAGTGATCGACAAGACATTGCCGGGTGCCGGAGACAACAGCAGCCGCAGCACCGCCGGCGACGACTCGTGCAGCACGCCGGCCGGGCGGCACGCCCAGACCACCGCGTCGCCCGCCTGCGCCAGCACCTGCAGGCGCCGCAGCGCCTCGGGACGCGCCGTTGGCAGCCACACCATCACCCCGCCAAAAGCCTGGCTGCGCAGCACCTGCTCCGCCGCCCACAGCACATCCGCCTGGGCCGCGGCCCGGCCCGCGCCAGCGGGCGGACGCACCCAGAACAGCTGGCTTGCCGGCAAACCCCATTCGGCCAGGCACATCGCATTGGGCAGGTACGGCGGCCCCACCAGCGCCACCCGGCGCTGTGCCGCCGCCAGCGCCAGCAACGCCGGGCGCAGCAGGCGCAACTCGCCCACGCCGGCGTCGGCCAGCAGCAGTTCCGTCAGCGCCCCCATCGGCCAGCCGCCGCCTGGCAACTCGGCCGAGAGCGCCGCATGGCCGGTGGGCAAGGCCGGCACGCTGCCCGCGCGGCCCAGATGGCCGAGCTGCCCCGCCCGCCACAGGCCGGGATAGCGTCGTTCCAGTGCGTCCAGCGCACCCTGCCGGTCGGCGGCGGGCGAGGCTGGGGAGAGATGGGTGGTCATGTGATGCTTGCGCCCCGGCTTGGGGACCGGGTGGAAATTTCTGATTACTGTATGTTTGTACAGTATCACGGAAGCGCGCAAGGAGGCAAAGCCGGGGTCGACAATGTGGAAACTGACAATAGTTAGCGTTCGCCATGGTTCGGTTAAACGCTGTGCGACGGCGATTGGGGAAGCGATGGCCGTGGCATTCGCTCACAGCTCCGCAACACACCCCGCCTTTGGCTGCTCCCCTATACTACGAAATATCGTATAGTGCTACTCGCCACTGTATCTCCAGCCAGCACTTCTTGAAACCAGCATGCCCACCCTGATCCCCGCAGCCAGCCGCACCATGGCAGTTTTTGAATTGTTTGCCAGGGAAAAACGCGAGCTGTCAAATTCCGATGTGGCTCGTCTGCTTTCGGTTGCCGAGAGCAGTTCCCTTGACCTATTGCATACGCTGCATTCGCTCGGCTACCTGATGCGCACATCCCGCACGCGGCGCTTCTACCCGACCGCCCGTCTGTTGGAAACCGCGCGCCAGATCTCCGAAAACGATCCCCTGACGACACTAGCGCAGGAAGCCGTCGAGCAAGTGGGCGCAAAAACCAATGAGACCGTCTTCTTCGGTGTACTCGATACCACCGCTGTCAAGGTCGTTGCCGTGCAGCCGAGCCGGATGCCGTTGCGCTATATCATCGAGGTCGGCTCACGGGCGGCCTTGCACGCCTCCGCACTGGGCAAGGCGCTGCTGGGACTCCTGCCGGAAGACGAAGCCCGCGCAATACTTGGCAAGAGCAAGCTTCGTCCTTTCACCGAGCACACAGTGGTTGACGTTGACGAACTGATGGCGCAAGTGGCGCACGGCCGCGACCTTGGCCGATACGAGGCGCGGGAAGAAGGCAGCGAGGGCGTCCACGGGCTGGCGGTGTCCGGATGGTTGGGCGGCCAGCCGGTCGGCATTTCCCTGGCCGGGCCCGCGGAGCGCATGAGAAAGAACCAGGAGGCCTATTTGACKGCCATGCGCGAAGTCCGTGATTCGCTGATGGCTGACACCTGAGCTGCCCACGACGCATAGAAATCGGCGGCCTACGCATTGCGGCGTCCTCTTCATCATTAAAAGCGCTCCCCCTTGCTCCGTGCCACGGTCGCCCCGCTGACTTACGCTGAAGGCCGCTTTCACAGATCCGCGATGGCAAGTGGAAGGTCATTTCGCCGTACATGAAGCCACCGCTGCCGCGGCAGTCCGGCGCGGTCAAAGCCGGAGCGCGTGCTCAACCCTGCCGCCAGTTGCGTCGTCTTCCTTGCAAAAGGCAACCAGCTCATCGCGGAATTCAATGCAAAGCGGAGAGAGATAGCCATCGGCGCGCCAGAACAT
>NZ_JBFTLX010000258.1:0-10133 GCF_056396665.1 Cupriavidus sp. 05T313
CTATGGCTTCTCCGCATTGAGACCGAGCCCGCAGACCGTGGTCTTGCCCTGCCGCTGCCGCCCACCCGACTGGAGCCGCAACCCCTCATGCCTGGGGCGCGTCCTTCATCCGGCCAAGCCCGGCCATGGAGGCGCTTTGGGTGCCCGAGCCGGGATTCTGGCTGCTGCCAGAGCGGTACCCGGAATACGCCTTCCACTCGAAGGAACTCCTCCAGGAGGGGCTGCAGCGACCCGTCGATCCGAATGTGCCCTTTGTGGGCGGGCGTCGACCGATCGTTGTCGGTGGCATGAGCATGCGCTGCGGGCACAAGGACTTTGCGTTGGACGTCTTCCATCGCGCGCGCAAATCCGCCTCGCGCATCAGCGTGCGGACCCGATAACAGTTGCGCCTCTTCAATCCCCGGAGTGTGCGAATCTACGCAATGCCGCCAAATCCAGTATCTGAATCGACCCATACTCAGCAACCACTAACCCTGCATCTTCCAGTTCGCGGATGGCCCGATTCGTGTTCTGCCTTGAAAGCCCGCAAAGCCTCCCAATTTCCTCCTGGGAGAAGCCCAACGTCTTGTCCGTGGCTGGATAGAGCTGCTGATTGAAAAGCTCTGCCAAACAGAATGCCACCCGCGCAGATGCTTCATGCAGCCGAAGGTTGTGCACCAGTCCAACGTAGTAGCCACATCGAGCGTTGAGTTGGTCGATCACGTATCTGCTGAACGAGTGGCTCTGCTCAAGGAGCCAAAGGAATGTCGACTTGGGTACGAATGCTAGGCGACTATCCCGGATCGCAACAACAGAATAGGGCCGTGGCTCGTCTTTCAGCACAACACCCTCACCGAACCACGAGCCGGCAGGAACGCCCGCAAATGTGATAACCCGCCCCTCTCTCGAGGCGGTATCGACCTTCACGATCCCTTCCATCACCGCAAGCCAGTGGTCGGCAGGATCCCCTCGATGGCACGCAACAGCACCAGCATCGTAGGATCGGTCAAAGCTATCACGCATAACTCGAGTCTTCTGCTCAGAGGTCAGATTCGAGCACCAGGGCGCCTGCAAAAGAAACGCCTCCAGACTTAGATGGCCAGGCTTGCAAAAACCATCATTGCGATTCTGCAAGGTGGAGTCGACCAAGCTGCTGGATTTCGAGAGGACGACGGGCGAAACTCGCATCGGTTCCGCTCGCTTGGCTTGCATGCCATTCACGTGGTTCATCATTTGGAGCCAGTATTGCGCAGTTGCATGATCACCTGTTTGCGCTGAGCACCCGTCGCCGACTTGATACCGCTGGCATGTGGCAAGCACTGTGCAGAAGTCCAGTCTTCCAGTTCCTTGGCAGACCTCCGACCTGGGAAGCTGTCGGGATCGAGTGGGATTCGACGTTCCGTTAAGTGAAATCTGGATTCGCTTTAGATTATGGCCCGAAAGGGATACTGTCAAGCGAAGCACGGCTAGGTGTTTGTACGGAGAGCGCTATAATGGCCACCATAAAGGTGAGCGGTGTACTGCACAATTGCTCGTCGAAAAGCAGGCATAACTGAAATGGAAATTCCACATAGCCCTCCGCGCATTCGGATTCGCCGGCGGGGTGCCGACAAACATCCGTTGATCCTCCAAGCCGCACGAGATTTGGTGGCGGAATCTGGGTTCCGAGAAGCCCAGATGTCGTTGATTGCCGAGGCTGCAGGCATCGCGATCGGCACGTTGTACCGCTACTTTCCGTCCAAGACCGAGTTGTTGGTCGAACTCGTGAAAACGACGGCGCAACGGGAAGTCGACGTCGTAGCTGGTATCGCCATGCGTGATGGGACCGCACTAGAACGTCTTGGTGCGGCCGCATGGACGTTCGCGAGTCGCGCCTTGCGAGGCCGACGCTTAGCCTACGCCCTAGTTGCTGAACCTGTTGAGCCAGATGTCGAGGCTGCCCGGCTCACTTATCACCGAGCACTGGCCAGGGTATTCAAGACGATCATTGAGCAGGGTATGGCGAATGGCGAGTTCCCTGCACAGGATGCCGCCGCATCAGCCGACTGCATAGTCGGCTGCCTTTTCGAAGGCCTGGTGGCACCGCTCACCAACAACGCTACAGCCGATGCTGTCCAGGCAGCCGCCCACGGCTCGGCCATCATCACTTTTTGTCTGCGAGGGGTTTCAGGCTTACAGGCGCCCGCCTATAGGATTCCGACTGTGTAGTCGCTTCCTTCAGGAATCGACCGTCTCTACCGGCTAGCGGAGGACGATCTCAACCCCCGACCTCGCCTTCCGCAAGGATTTCTGTCGCGCCGACTACCTCTACAAGCCTCTTGCGCTTAGCGGATGTGCTGCCGGCCTCGTGTTTTCGGCCGGCAGCACAAGAGGACTGAAGTTGTGAAGTGACTTGATCCGCCTGTGACAATATTGTCACAGGCAGTGGATCAATTGGAGCACGTATAGCTTGATGCGGCGTTCACGTCCCCGCTGACGTACTTTGGCCACTTGGGGTACTCGCACAGAGGCCGAGTGCGTCCCGCAGTGGGCGGGTTCAAGTCGGTAACGACGAGATTTTGCGGAGCCGTGCCTTTCGTGACCCAGTTGTCCAAAGCAGTCAGCCCATCATATGCCGCCTCAAACTGCCCGCCCGTGCCATGTGCGGCACCGGGAACCAGATAGAACTTGAGGAATGACGACAACGCATTCTGCCCATAGTTCGCCAGCAATCGGTTGTAGTAGTCAATCGACATTTGAGCCGGAATGAACTGGTCGGATTGCCCGTGCTGAAGGATCACCTTCCCACCTCGGTTCTTGAAGTTGTCCAGGTTGACAGTCGTGGAGTCCATCATTTGACTCACCGTCTGTGTCCTAGCGGTGAGCAACCCTGGATCCGTGAAGTTGAAGGACATCAAATCGAGCGAGGGATCCCTTGCAATAGCGTATCGCACGAGGCTATTCGGGAAGGCATAGAAGAACGACCATTGTGCAGTTGCATTTGTCCCAGGGTCCAGTACGGCGTCTGCTGGAGAGTCCCCCAGCGGTAACAAGAAGCCACTCCAGAAATCGGTGCCTGCGAGGATGTTGTAACCCGGAATGCTGTGAATACCGTTTGCGAAATCAAAGTTCGTCTTCAGCGGCGTGGCCATGGTATTGACAGTGCTGATCTGGGCGTCAGACAGGCAAGTGTCGCCCGTGTCGGCGCCCCCCGGGCATCGCACAGTCGCCGGATCGAACGTACAAGGACTCGGATTGCTGATCAGGCCGTCTGTCGCGCCGTCCAAACTGTCACAGGCCGACATCACAGCCTTCTTGAGCATAGCGGCCTTGTTTGCGTTGATGAAGCCGCCTCGGGCAAGTGACGCCTGAGAGATGCGCCCCATTTGGAAGGCCAGCCCCATGATCCCGGACGCGGGATAAGTCGAAATGATGCCATCGTAGTCTGAGGCGTACTTCTGCGCAGCGATAAGCGCCTGACGACCGCCGCCAGAGCCACCAATGTAGTAGCTATGCGCGAACGTCGCCCCGTAGCGCTGCTTGGTTAAAAACAGAGCGACATCATGCGTTTTCTTGATGTGGTCGCCGGCATAGTTCGCCAACGCCTCATCGTTCTGAGCGAACCGGCCATCCCCAAAGCTTCCTTCATGCCCGCTATCGCTGCCAAGCGTCACATATCCGCGCGCCAGCGGAGTCAGAACCCCCTTCGGTTCGCCATAGGATGTGAGGCCGGTTTTTGTGAAGCCTGTTGTGGCCGGGACAGACCCGTCAAGCCCACCACCACCGAAGTGAACAGATTTCCCGTTCCAAGTGGACGGCAAATCAACTTCGAACTTGATGTCCGGCGCGGCCGGGTCCACGGGATGAATCCCCCCCAAGACCTTGCAGAACTCGCCATTTGTATTGCCCGACGCCGTCGCAGCAATGAGCGTCGCCGACGCGATCGTGGCGCCAGTCGTTGGCAAACCAATCGCGGAGGCTGGTACGGCTGAACCTTGAAGCGCCGCGCACTGCTGCGCTGGCGTCAACTGGGGCGTGGCATCGGCTACGACAGAGTCGCTGCCTCCTCCACAACCAACGACGAGCAAGGCCGATAGCGTTGCCACAGTGGGTGCAAGCCATTGCGGCCTGACTTTGGTGAACTTCATGACGTTGTCTCCTAGCAGACGCCGGGACTTCTAGTTGTCCACGAGTCGCTTTCGTTCAAGTAAATAGTCCTGCGAGGTACGTCGTCACTGACGAGCATGGCGGCGAAGCACCTCGATGACGACCATACCGATCGGGCCTGCTCAGGATTGTCTTGCGCAAGACGATTGGAAATTTCGAGCCGTATTCAGTCGAAGATGCTGGAGTAGCCCTGCCATATTCAGGTTGGGCCACTCCTTGATGTACAGAAAACCTTGTTCAAGCTGGCAGTCGTTTTCGTTCTGGAATGCCGCCCGCTCTGTGGTCTCGACACCTTAAGCATTCACCCGCTGTCAGCGGTGCTTGAACGTTGGTTGCCGTTTCGACAGGAAGGCGGACATCCCTTCCTTCTGGTCATCAAGTCCAAACGTGGAATGAAAGGCGCCGCTCTCGAAGAGCAGGCCCTCAGCCAAAGATGCCTCGTATGCCCGATTGATCGATTCCTTGAACATCATGACTACAGGTAACGAGTAATTGGCAATCAGCTTGGCAGCTTCCAGCGTTTCGTCGAGTAGTCGATCGCAGGGATAGACCCGCGAGACAATGCCCCAACGCTCAGCCTCGGCCGCATCAACCATGCGCGAGGTCAGACACAGGTCCATTGCCTTGGCTTTGCCGACAAGCCGTGGCAGGCGTTGCGTTCCGCCAGCACCAGGCATCGTTCCAATCTTGATTTCGGGCTGTCCGAACCGTGCCGCATCCGAGGCAAAGATCAGATCGCACATCATCGCCTATTCGCATCCGCCACCCAACGCGTAACCGCGACACCGCGGCCAAAACTGGTTCTCTCGCCTCCCGAACCTTCTCCCAATTTCTCGAGATGAAGTTGCCTTTGTAGACCTTCTGGAAATCGAAATCCTTCATGTGCGCAACATCCGCACCCGCTGCAAACGCGCGCTCATTGCCGGTCAGGACGATGCATCCGATGTTGTCGTCCCGCTCGTACGCATCAACAGCAGCACCAATTCCGTCCATGACATCGTCATTGAGCGCATTCAGCGCTTCCGGGCGGTTGATCTGAATGAAACCGACCCGGTCGATTGTCTTTCGCAAAACCACTTCACTCACATTTGGCTCCGACCAACAACTTCACGACGCCACCTGCCTCGCGTCGAATGCGAGGCAGATGGCCTTTCCTTACAACAGCTCGACCGCAACCGCCGTTGCCTCACCGCCGCCGATGCAAAGGCTTGCCACGCCACGCTTCTTTTCCGCCTTCCTGAGGGCGCCAAGAAGTGTCACAAGGATCCGTGCGCCAGACGCACCGATGGGATGCCCAAGAGCGCACGCTCCACCATGAACGTTGACGGTCTCAGGGTCCAAGCGCAGGTCATGAATCGCCGCCATCGTGACTACAGCGAACGCCTCGTTGATTTCCCACAAACCGACATCTGCGGTCGACCAGCCGGTCTGACCAAGCAGCTTTTGGATGGCCCCTACCGGAGCGGTGGTGAACTCCGCCGGTGCTTGTGCATGTGTTGCGTGGCCAACGATTCGGGCGAGTGGCTGCACACCCAGCTTCCTGGCAGTCGATTCCCGCGCCAGCACCAACGCAGCAGCGCCGTCCGAAATCGAGCTTGAGTTCGCCGGCGTCACCGTCCCCCCTTTTTTGAAGGCTGGCTTCAACGAGGGAATCTTCTCAAGGTTGACCTTTGGCGGCTGCTCATCGCTCTGCAGCGTGACCTCGCCCGTCCGACCTTGGACCATGACCGGCGTTGTTTCCCATGCGAAATCACCGCGTTCGATCGCCGCCTTCGCACGCTGGGTCGAGAGAATGGCCCATTCGTCCTGGGCTTCGCGCGAGAAGCCATAGCGCTCGGCACAGTCCTCGGCGAACGTACCCATCAGCCGGCCGCGTGTGTCATTTTGATAGTGGTCTTCCAGTCCATCGAAGAACATGTGGTCCAGCAACTGCCCGTGGCCGAGCCGATACCCTTTGCGCGCTTTGGGCAGCAGATAGGGGGCGTTCGTCATCGACTCCATGCCCCCAGCAACCATCACGTCGTTGGTACCAGCGGCGATCGAATCATGCGCCAGCATCACGGCTTTCATGCCGGATCCGCACACCTTGCTGATCGTCGTACACGTCACCGATTCAGCAAGGCCCGCGTTCAGGCAGGCTTGACGCGTAGGAGCCTGACCAACGCCGGCGGGGAGAACGCAACCCATCAGCAGTTCCTGGATCGCGCCAGCATCGATACGCGCGCGCTCAACAGCTGCGCGAATAGCGAACCCGCCCAGTTCCGGGGCTGTCAGGCTTGCGAGATCTCCTTGGAAGCCACCGATCGGCGTGCGTGCGGCGGACAGAATGACGACTGGATCGTTTGTACTCATGTTCGGTCTCCGTTCTGGTGATTTACTTTGCCGCCATCCGGATGGCGCCATCGAGCCGGATGACCTCGCCATTCAAGTAGCCATTGCCAAGCACGTGCTCGACCAGACCGGCGAACTCCGTCGCCTTACCCAAGCGCGAAGGAAACGGAACGAACCGACCCAGCGCCTCTTGCACATCGGCTGGCATCTTGAGCAGCATCGGGGTTTCCATGATCCCTGGAGCAATCGTCACGACCCGAATTCCGGACCTGGCCAACTCCCGCGCGAGCGGCAAGGTCATCGCAACCACACCGCCCTTCGAGGCGGCGTAGGCGGCCTGCCCAATCTGGCCGTCGAACGCAGCAACCGACGCAGTGTTGATGATCACACCGCGCTCGCCATTGTCGTCGGGTGGCTCCTGTTGCATGATTTCGGCGGCCAGCCGAACCATATTGAACGTGCCGCCCAGGTTTATGTTGAGGGTGCGCAAGAAGGAACTCATTGCGTGCGGCCCCTGCTTGCCTACTACCTTCTCCGCGGGCGCGATACCGGCGCAGTTCACCAGGCCGCGCAATGTTCCCAGCGCGGTTGCTGCTTTGAATACGTCTTTTGCTCCCTCTTCGCTCGTCACGTCGGCACAGACAGACGCGCAGCGGAGTTCCTCAGCCATCGCTTCGGCGGCCTCCAGATCGAGGTCGACGATCACCACCTTGCCCCCTTGCTCAGAGAGCAATCGGGCAGTTGCGGCTCCCAGTCCAGAGCCGCCGCCGGTTACGACGAATACGTTGTTACTGATCTGCATCGGATGATTTCCTGAGGGTGATGGGTCAACTGCTTGCCGACGAAGGGATGTCGGAGTGTGAGGGAAGCGCTTCCGCGCCATGTGTGTTGGCCGCGCTGCGGCGATGGTCGATCATCATGACCGCGACGGTGCCCAATACGCCGGCAAGGCCGATCGCCAAGAAGTTCTGCTCCAGAGGCAGTCGCATCGCCACCAGCATGCCGATCAGCACGGGTGCGGCGATCGCTCCGAGGCGGCCGATACCGGAGGCAAAGCCCACACCGGTCGAGCGAATCGAAGCGGGGTAAAACTCACCGGCGTATGCGTACGCCAGGAGCTGTGTTCCAAGGGTCGAGGCACCGACGACGAACACGACAAGGAAGAGCAGCTCAGTCGATTTCGTGTAACCCATCAACGCCAGCGACACTGCACCGGTCGCGTAGAAGGCCACCAGTACATATTTGATGTTGTACTTGTCGCCCAGCCAACCACCACCCACAGCACCGACCACGGCACCAATGTTGAAAACCAACACAAAGGTAAGTGCGGACCCAAGGCTATAGCCCGACATGGCCATCAACTTTGTGAGCCACGAACTCAACGAGTACACCATGAACAGCCCCATGAAGAAGGCGACCCAGATCATGACTGTGCTGAATCCACGTCCGTCCTGAAACAGCTTGGCCACCGGGGCTTTGGTCACCATCGCCTCTTGGGGCATGACGAACCGGTCTTGGCTACTGACTTGAACCTCCGGCGCGATCTTCCTGATCAGTTGTACGAGCTTCTCGGCACGGTTTCGCTGCACCAGAAACGCCAGCGAATCAGGCATGGTCAGCAAGACGAAGGGAATGATCAGGATGGGCGTGCCGGCGATGAAGAACACGGACTGCCAGCCATAGGCTTCAATCAGTTGCTTGCCGGTGAGCGCCACAAGGATGCCGCCGATCGAGTACCCAGCGAACACCAGGGTGACGAGACGGGCTCGGATCTTGCGCGGAGCATATTCACCCATCTGAGCAGTCACGATGGGAAGCACGCCGCCAATCCCGAGACCTGCGAAGAACCGGGTAATGCTGAAGCTCAACGGATCGTGCGTCAGTCCGGCCGCGGCTGTGAAGAAACTGAACAGCGCGATGCATACGCAAATCGACACAGGCCGGCCGATCTTGTCGGCCAGCGTGCCGAGGTAAATCGCCCCAAACATCATGCCGAACAGGGCCGAGCTCGCCATGAATCCGGCCTTTGCTGCATCCACCCCCATCTGTTTCATGATGGACGGTAATGCCGCGCCCACAACGGCCAAGTCGTATCCGTCGAGCACGAGAATCAGGACACACCAGAACAGGATCAAGCCATGGAAGCGCGAGAATCTCGCGTTCTGTGTGATCCTTTGAACATCAACTTCGTTACTCATGGTCTCCTCCATTTGAGATTGGATATCGTTGGTGGTACTATTGGTCCATCTGCGGGTAAAGCTAGGTGGCGTGATAAACCGTAAAGGTGGAAGAAGGCGCCCTTTCAGAGACGAGCGAGTTCTCAATGCGACTCTCGTCGGCGTAGCCCAGGCTCATGCCCACCAGGAACATTTCTTCTGGCGGCAAGCCAAGCTCTTGCTCGATGATCTTGTGGTACTTCATGAAGGCGGCCTGAGGGCAGGTGCTCAGACCGTAGGTACGCGCGACAACCATGATGTTCTGCAGGAACATCCCGTAGTCGAGGAGACTGCCGCGCTGCATCACGCGGTCGATCGTGAAGAACAGCCCAACAGGTGCATCGAAGAACTGGTAGTTCCTGCCGTGCTGCGCGTGCATCCTCTGCTTGTCACCCTTCTCGATGCCAAGAAGGCCATAGAGCTTCCATCCGATGTCACGACGCCTGTCGATATAGGGCGACACCCACTCTTCTGGGTAGTAGGCCCATTCATCGGCATGCGCATCCGCCAACTCGGGATCGTTGTCGACTTTGGCGATTGCGGCGCAGACCCGGTCTCGGGCGTCGCCCATGACCACGTGTACCTTCCAGGGTTGAATGTTCACCCCCGTCGCCGCATAGCGCGACACATCAAGAATTGCCTTGATGGTCTCGTGTGGGACAGGTTTCGGAAGATAGGCGCGAACGCTACGTCGCGTAGCAATTGCCCATTCCACAGCCGACCGGATCGATGAAAGTTCATCCGGTGGCGGTCCAGCTCGTTCCATCTACTACCTCGCTCAAGTGTCATGCGGACCTCGCGTCCACTTAGAATTCAGATTAGCGAGCGTTTCTCAGCCCCAATGTCTTGCAGCCGACAATCGTTTCCCTCTTTGAAGGTCGGAACTCGACGCATGGAAATGTCTCAGGGGTGACATTCACCCCGTTGGACCAACGCTAGATTGGGATGTGGCTTGAGGAACGGGGAACCCCTCAGGGCCGTGCATTCATAACCCGACGTGGAGACATCGCTATGACCGGAAACATTTATCAGAGCGGGCTTGGCCGTACCCCTGCAAATCACCTCCCGCTGACACCGCTCCACTTCCTTGATCGGTGCGCCGACCAATATCCCGATCACATCGCGATCATTCACGGCTCGATGCGGCAAACGTGGAAGCAAACACGAGAACGCTGCCTGCGCCTGGCGAGCGCGCTCGTCAAGCGGGGCATCAAGCGTGGAGATACGGTTTCGATTCTCGCGCCCAACACTCCCGCCATGGTCGAGGCACATCACGGCATCCCGCTGTCGGGCGCAGTGCTCAATGCGATCAACTGCCGGCTGGATGCCGAAGGCGTCCGCTTTATCCTGCGCCACGGCGAATGCAAGGTTCTCTTTGTCGACAGGGAGTTCTCTTCGCTCGCCGCAAAAGCGATCGAACAGATTGAGAACAAGCCACTGGTCATCGACATCGCTGACATC
>NZ_JBFTLX010000259.1:0-10107 GCF_056396665.1 Cupriavidus sp. 05T313
CGCGCCGCCGCCTATTACGCGGACGAGCCGGATTGCATGGCCGCCCTGTTCGATCGCTGGGGGGAGGTACCGCCCGTGAGCGATGCGTGGCTGGTGCAGGCGCATGCCAATCGCCTGGCTGCCCGCGCGTTGATGGCGGGGGAATATGCCAGGGCGCGTCGCTACGAGCAGAACGTACCGCTTGGCGAGTCTGGTCTTGCCTACCGCTATGTCGTCCGCTGGCGCGATTACATCATTGGACTGGCGTACCTGTTCGAGGGCCAGGTCCTGTTGGCGGAGCACACGCTGCGGCCGGCGCTGGGCCGTGCCGACGAAGAACTGGGCCGGCGCCACCCGTTTTCCTGCATGCTTGCCGCACTGCTGGCCACCGCCATTCATGCACGCGACCAGATTGACGAAGCGGCAGCGCTGCTGGCCAATCGACTCGACATCCTGGAGCGCGGCGGCACGCCAGACACGGTGCTGCTCGCTTACCGCACGGCGGCCCGCATTGCAGCTGCCACGGGTGCTGAACATCGCGCCCTTGACTTGCTTGAGACCATGCATGCGGTTGGCGTTGCCCGCAATCTGCCGCGGCTGTGCGTGGCCAGCCTGACCGAGCAGTTGCGGCTGCATAGCGGCTGCTTCCGCTCCGAGACATGCCGGACCCTGCAGCGGCACATCGGCGAGATCGTTGCGGACAATGCCTCGCCCGATTCTCCGATCAGGCAGCGCAGCCTGAACTTGCTCCAGAATCTGGCGCATGCCTATGTCTGCATTGCCGAGCAGGACTGGCGGGCGGCGCAGCAACACCTGGCGCGGGCCGAGGCGGGGGCGGAGGCGATGAAACTCGGGAGCATGCGCGTCGAGATCATGGCGCTGCGGGCGCTGGCGCAGGACCGCTGCGGCGAGAAGGGGCTAGCCTTGCTGCGCGAAGCCATGAATCTTCTGCAGGCGTACGGGATGACGCGCGGCCTGCTCGACGTCAATCCCGCGCTGGCGGACTGGGCGCGCAATAGCGAGATGGAATCGTTCGGTGCGCAGCGTCTTGATCCTGCCAGGCAGGCGCGGGAGGCGGTGCCCGTCACTGCCGAGGCCGGCGCAGACAGGCCGCGTGTGGCGCTTAGCATGGTGCTGACACCGAAAGAGCGTAATGTCCTGGCGTTGCTGGCCCGGCATCTCGCCAACAAGGAAATCGCGCTTGCCATGGGCATCGGGCAGGAGACGGTCAAGTGGCACCTGAAGAACTTGTCGGCCAAGCTGGACGCCGGCACCCGCAAGCAGATCGTGCGCCGGGCGCAGTTGCTGGGCTTGTTGCGAGACGCATAGCGGGAGTGCCGTCGGTCCCGGCCGGCAGCGTGACGTTACCCAGCTAAGACACAGCCTCCCCCCCGTTGCTGGGGGGAGGCTCTTGTCCGAGACATGTTTGAATCGGCCAGATGCTCAGTCCCCCCGGTCGAAGCCGCAGTCACAGCGCATTCATTCGGCCAGAGCATCACTCCGATGCATTTTTTGTCTCTGAAGGACGACCATGGCCTACTCTCTGACCCGAGCCGACTTGAACGGCATCACTGACGCTGAACTGGCGCGTAGTACCGAGAAGCTCCTGCCGAAATGGGACGAGATCCCTGAGGAGTTCCGGAACGGCAATCTTTACACCCAGGTCGCGGACGCTCGCCTTCATGATTACCCGCTGCCGGGCATCTCCATCTCCTTCCTGCCGGGCTTTGAAAACGAAGGCGCCGGCGAGGCGCTGGACCGCTGCGTCACCGCGCACCTGAATGCCTTTGCCGTCAAGCACGAACACAAGATGGCCGCCGTGGGCTACATGATTTCCAAGATCTGCAAGGTGACCGTCGTTTAACCGCCAGCAAGACGCCACCGGCCCCGCCTCGGCCTGCGCCGCGAGTGGGGCTGAGCGGCAGGCATTGCGGCTGATCGGACGCGACATGCCGCTGCTGGCGTTGCCTGGAGTGAAGCATGCCGCCGTGCTGAACGTCATCGCCAACGTATTGGATGACAAAGGCGTGCCGATGCCGGCCTGGAACCGGCCAGGCCTGCGCGTATTCGCCCGCTACGGCGCGCCAGGCGCCAGGAATCCGAGGCTGCTACTTTGTCAGCACCCAGTTGGCCAGGGTTTTCAGTTCCGCGTCGCTTAGTTGCGGGAACCCGGGCATGGGAACGGCGCCCCACTTCCCGCTGCCGCCGGCCCGAATGCTCTGCATCAGTTGCGTGGCCGCATCCGGCTTGCCGGCGTATTTCGCCGCGACATCATGCAGCGCTGGCCCGACCACCTTCTTGTCGACAGCGTGGCAAGCGGTGCAGTTGTTCGCACTTAGCAGGCTCCTGGCATCCTGCGGCGCTGCGGATGTCTGCGCGGCAGGGTGCGCGCCAACGGCTCCCTGGCTGTCCTTGCCCCGTTCGGCGCCGTAGGTGTTGACCAGATAGTCGACCATGGCCGGCATGTCTTCGTCCTTCAGCGGTGCGCCAAAGGGCTTCTTCATCTTCTTTACCGTGGCTTCCCAGTAGGTGCGCGTCGATGACGGCGGCTGGCTCTGCACGTATTGCGCGGAGTGGCAGGTCATACAGTTCTGCTGTACCAGGCGGTACCCTGGGAGCTCGCTGGCCCGATAGCCGGCGGTTTCCGCAGGGAGCGTGACTTCCAGTGCAAAGGCAGCGGGAATGCCGCTCAACACCGCCAACGTGGCGATAAGGCCGGCGCGCACCAGCTTATGCGGATTCTTCATGGTGTCCCTCATACGGCGCTGACGCGGGTGGTTTCCACCACGTTGCGCATATAGCCAGCCGGATTCCAGAGTGCATTGAGCGGCTGGCTTTGGCCAATTCGATTGGTGGCGCGTACGCGCAGCTCGAAGCTTCCCTTGCGCGGCGGGCGGAAGGCCACGCTCCATTCCCGGAAGGAGTAGCGGCCAAGATCCTTGCCCAGACGCGCCGCGCTCCAGGTCTGCCCGCCATCGGCGGAGAAGGCTACGTCGGAAACACCGTACCCACCGTCGAATGCGATGCCGCGCACGACTGTCTCATGGCCGGCCGAGATCTTGCTGCCGGTCTGCAGGCTGGTGATGAAGGAGCGAACATTGAAGCGGCCAATCGGCGTTGTGCGCGCGGGCGCCTTGCCCGGTTCGACGCATGCGCAGCCGTTGTCGGGAATGCGATACGCCGCGCTCATCCAGAAGCCATCGAAGACGCCGTCAAGCACCTGGATATTCGAAAGGTGCTTCACCCAGTAGGTGCCATAGTGACCCGGTACCACCAGGCGGAGCGGATAGCCATTGAGCAAGGGCAAGTCCGCCCCGTTCATGCCCCATGCCAGCATCACCTCGCCATCCAGCGCGTGATCGATATGCAGTGCTTTCAGGAAGTCCGGACTGCCATCCAGCGGCGGACGGTCCAGTCCGTCAAAGCTGACCTGCACGGCACCCGGCTGCACGCCAGCCTTTTCCAGTACTTTTTTCAGCGGAATCCCCATCCATCTGGCATTGCCCATGGCACCGTTTGCCAGCTGCCCGCCATTGACGCGCGGCTCTAGAAAGCCGCGGCTATTCCCGGAGCACTGGTTGACCGCCACCAGTTCAACGGGGTCGGTCATGCGTTTCAGGTCCGCCAGCGACAATGCCAGCGGATTCGCAACCTTGCCGCCCACTTGCAGCCGGTAGCTGTCGGGATCGATGGACGTGGGAATGCCGCTCCAGTGGTATCGCACGAAGAATGCATCGTTCGGCGTGAGGACGCCTTCGTTGAATACGCTGAATGGTGTCTCGAGCTGCGGGGGGCGGCTGGTAAGGAGGATCAGCGGGCGTTTTTGGGGGAATGCCACCAGTTCGCGCGTGCCGTTGTCGAACGGCAAGTCCACGGTGCCTGCATTCGCGGTCGCCATTGCATCGAACGCCATGCCGCCCAGCGCCGCATGCGCACCGAGTGCGGCCGCACCGCGCAGGAAGGTGCGCCGCGTGGGCAGCACTTGCTCAGGATTCTTACGGTTCTCCACTATTTCTCCTCTTCGGTTGGTCTTCTTCTCGCTTCTTATCCGCCGTCGCTCAGGCCGTGAACCAGCACAGGGCGGCGCCACCTGCAATCAGGAACACGAACAAGATGCCCGCCAGGATCATGGGTGCGCGTCCGGTCCGGACCAGGTCAATCAAACGCGTTTGCAGGCCGATCGCAAGCATGGCGGTGGCAAGCAGCCAGTTGTCCAGTGCGATCAGCCCGGGCTTCCAGGCAGGCGGGACCATGCCGGCGGAGTTGATGGCCATCACGGCAACAAAACCAAGGGCAAACCACGGCACCGAGCGCAGGAGACCGGACCAGCCGGCACCGCCCGTATCGAGACCTTGCTTGCGGTCGCTTGCGCGGGTCCACAGCGCCATGATCAGCAGCAGGGGGCCGAGCGCCAGCACGCGTACCATCTTGGCAACGACGGCGGCATCGGCGGTCGCGTCGCTGACCATCTTGCCGGAGGCAATGACCTGCGCTACCTCATGCAAGGTCGCGCCGGTGAAGATGCCGAATGTGCGTTCGCTGACCGCGAAGTGCATGTGGCCCACGGCGAGGTCGAACAGGTAAGGGTAGAGCACCATGCCCACAGTCCCGAACAGCACGACCGTAGCCACGGCAACGGCAGTCTGGCGATTGTCGGTCTTGACYACTGAAGCCATGGCAATCGCGGCGGCAGCCCCGCAAACAGCGCTCCCCGCGCTGACCACAAGCGCTTCGCGCCGTTCGAGGCCCAGCAGCCTGACGCCGATCCAGGTACCCAGCAGCAAGGTCGAGACCAGCATGGCCAGGGGAATCAGGACACCCGCGAGGCCCAGCGCAACGATCGCGTCGAAGGTCAGGCGCAGGCCATACAGCCCCACACCCAGGCGCAGCATGTGATGCCGCGCGACCTGCATGCCCGGCGCCAGCGGCGTGAGCCAGTCGCGCGGCAACGTGTTCCCGGCGAACATGCCTGCGAACATGGCGAGTGTCAGGGCGCTCAGGCCCATCTTGGCGATGGCCGGATGCTCTGAAAGCTGAAGCGCCAGCCAGGCGGTAAATCCCAGAGGCAGAAGCGTAAGCAGGCGATTCCGCCAGTTCAGGGCGGCGGAGACGGGGGGGCTGCTGGCTTGTGCGATGGAAGACATGGGGGAGCTTTTCTATGTTGATATGCGAGCGTAGAGCGCCTGGCTAAATCGGAAAAACGCGAAATTTGGATATCCCTTACCGGTTTTGTCGATAGGGGGTCAAAACGCGCTTCCTGCCGATGCGCCGCAGCGCCGGTTTCCGCATCGGCGCATCTCGTCGCCTGACTGGAGCCGCGGCTGGAATGGGCAGGGCGCGTTCCGGCGACAGTGAGCAATGGCGAAAAAAAAAGCTCGCATCTGGAATCCCGGATGCGAGCCCGAATGCCAAGAACCCGATGCCCAGTCTAGTCCTCGCAATGTAGGTGATTGCCCCCTGTCGCGGGGGGGGGCAGCGACGCGATCGCCGGGCTCCCGTGTAACAAATCGCGCATTCGCACACGGCACCGTTCTCCCGCACCGCGTCGGCTTTGAGCGGCTTCAGCCTCGAACCGAGCGCAACATCGCTTCGAAAATCGTGTCCGGCGGATGGGCGCCGGAAAGCGCTTGTGTGCCGTTGAAGACAAAGCAGGGGACGCCGCTGATGGCATAACCGGCAGGCGGTAGTTGACGTACCAACCCGCCATGCCGGCCGGGGGACGCTCCGAGATGCTCGGCCAGCCCTTGTCGGTCCAGTCCGCTATCCAGTCCCAAGCGTTCCAGGACGGAGAAGTCGCCGATATCCTCTCCGTCCATGAAATAGGCGCAAAACAGGCGTTCTATCAATGCCGCCACTTGCACTTCGTCGCCATGCCCCGCGGCATGGGCGACCAGATCATGTGCGGCCGCCGTGTTAGGCAGGAGGGCGATCCGCTCGAAGTTGAAATCGACGCCAGCGGCGCTGCCGGCTTGCCGCACCTGGGCACGACGCCTGGCGATCGCGTCAAGACTGCCAAGGCGTGCAAGGTAGAAGGCTTGGTAGTCGAAGCCGCCAACCGGTGTGTCCGGCAACAACTGATGCGAGCGCCACAGCAGCTTCAGACTCACGTCAGGCCGTGCTTCGGCCAGACGGCTCGCGGCAACCTGCAGGTTGCGCTTGCCAATCAGGCACCAGGGACAGACAAAGTCGAAGAAGACTTCGATCGTCAATGTGTGACCCATGCCATCGGGCTCGGTTTTCGCGGGCGCGGCGCTTAGGCTCATATCGATAACGTCTGGCATCTGTTATTCGGGCTTGAAGTCTATCGCCTTCAGCAGCGCACCCTGGCGCTCGTGGGCAGCGTGAAGCGAGGCGCTTAGCTCAGCCTGGCTCTTGGGGAGCCCTGCATCCAGGCCCAGTTCGGCAATGCGATCCCGCACGGCGGGCGTTTCGAGTACCTTGCGGGTTGCGGCGCGCAGGCGTTCCTGAATCGCTTCCGGCACGTCCGGTGTTGCCCAGAGTCCTATCCACGCTACCTGATTGAGCCCCGGATATCCGAGTTCCGTGAATGTGGGTACTTGCGGCAGCACGGCGAGACGCTTCGGCGAACTGACGGCGAACGCATGGAGCTTGCCGGCCTTGATCAGCGGTAGCGACGTTGCGGTGCCGTCGAACATCAGCGGGACATGCCCCCCCATGACGTCCTGTAGCGCTGGCGGAGAGCCTTTGTACCCGACATGGCTCATGTCGATACCGGCAAGCCGATTCAGTTGCAGGCCCATGGTGTGCCCAAGCATGCCGCTGCTGTAGGACGCGTAGTTGACGCTGGCCGGGTGGGCCTTGATGTATCGAATCAGTTCGGGAAGGTCCCTGGCGGGCAACTTCGGGTTGCCAACAAGCACCAGGCCGCCACGCGCCAGTTCCGCCAGTGGCTTGATGTCGTTGAAGGGATCAAAGCGGAGCTTTGATAGAAAAGGGATTTCGGAAGCGATGCCGTCCTGGATGACAAGGAGTGTATAGCCGTCATGCGGTGCCGCCAGAACGTCTTGTACCGCGATCGCGCCGAAACCTCCCGGCTTGGAATCAACGATAAAGCTCTGGCCAAGCTGCTTGCTCAGGCCGTCGGCAAGGCTGCGGGCAAGCATATCGGCAGTGCCTCCCGGGGGCGCGGCGGTGACGATGCGCACGGGCTTCGCAGGCCATGCCTGGGCAACGGCTTGTTGAGAAGCGAAGCAGAGGGCCATTGCCCCGCCAGCCATTAGCGCGCGACCGTTCCTGTTGAACCAACCAATGCATTTCATGTGAGTCTCCTGGTTATTCTTGCGGCATCCGCGATGCGGGCGACGCGCCACGCTACCGGCGAGCGGTCTCGCCCCGCCGCGAAGGTTGCTACCCCGCACTTTGGTGAAGTGTTCCTGGGTACCTGTCGCCAGTATTCTGATGCTGGCGAGTGCGGCGTCCCCCCCCAGCAGTGGGGGGGAGCCGCGGCGATTGTCCTGCAGAATTCAGGGCAGCAGGCTTACTTCATGCCACCTTCAGACCCAGGCTCCGGCCGGACAAGCTGAAGTAGGCTGCCAGCCTTTGCGCCGGAACACGCATCAGCCGGCGCAGGTAACGACGATCGCCAGCCTGGCACGTCCCACGCGCGCATCAAACGCGCGGCGGGCGCCGTACTCAGCGAACCATGGGGCGCTGTGCAAACGCACGGTTCGCACGCTGCATGGCCTGGCAAAGATACACACCCACCAAAACTACCAGGAGACCCTCCATGCAAGCTTTTGACCCAGCCTCGAGCCAGATTGCGGCAACCCCGTCGGCCTATGATTACCCGTTGCTTGTCGGGCAGTTGCTTCTGAACTCCGTCAGCCTCTATGGCGACCAGGAAATTACCTACTGCGCAGAACAGCGCTTTACCTTCGGGCAGTTCCGCCAGCGCATCGGACGGCTTGCATCCGCGCTTGCCGCGCAAGGCGTGGCGCATGGAGGCACGGTTGCCGTCATGGATTGGGACAGCCACCGGTATCTTGAGAGCTATTTCGCGATCCCGATGATGGGCGCCCGACTATTTACCGTCAACGTGCGCATCTCGCCCAAGCAAATTGCCTACACGCTGAATGACTCCGGCGCCGAAGTGATCCTGGCACACGCCGACTTCCTTCCGCTGCTGGAGGAAATCCGATCCGAATTGCGCCATGTCCGCAAGATCATCACGATTGCCGACGGTCAGTCGCTGCCCGAAATCAGCCTGCCGGTCGCAGGAGAATACGAGGCGCTGCTCAGCCAGGCATCGCCCGACTTTGCATTCCAGGACTTTGACGAGAAGACCACGGCGGCCATCTTCTATACGACCGGCACCACCGGCGATCCGAAGGGCGTGAGCTACAGTCACCGTCAGATCGTCCTGCATACGCTCGCGACAGCGACCACTCTGTGCGCGCCGCGAGAGGGCCAGAGACTGCATCGCGAAGACGTCTACATGCCCATCACACCCATGTTCCATGTGCTGGCGTGGGGCATGCCCTATGTCGCCGTCATGCTCGGTCTCAAGATCGTGCTTCCCGGCAGGTATTTGCCGGAAACCCTGCTACGGCTGCGCAAGACAGAAAGCGTGACGTTCTCCCATTGCGTGCCTACCATTCTGCAGATGCTGTTGCAACAGGCTCGCGAGCAGGAGACGGATCTGCGCGGATGGAAGATGATCATCGGTGGCTCCGCGCTGTCGGCATCGCTCTGCAAGGCCGCGGTCACGGAAGGCATCGACGTCTTCGCCGGCTATGGCATGTCGGAGACTGGGCCGATCGTCGCGCTGTCTCAGTTCCCGCCGGGCGTGGCTCCTGAAGACATCGATGAAAGCGTGCGCCTGCGCTGCATGACCGGCAGGCCGGTTCCCCTGACCGATTTTCGTGTTGTCGATAGCGAGATGCGGGATGTGCCGCGCGACGGCAAGACGCAGGGAGAGATCGTGTTGCGCTCGCCTTACCTGACCCTGGGATACCTTGGCAAGCCCGAGGCCTCGGAGGAACTCTGGGCGGGGGGCTACCTGCATACCCAGGACGTGGCGGTCATGTTGCCGGATGGATACATACAGGTCGTTGACCGTCTCAAGGACGTCATCAAGACAGGTGGTGAGTGGGTGTCTTCCATCGAAGTCGAGCATTTGATCTGCGGGATTCCCGGTGTGCGTGAAAGCGCGGTGATCRGCGCGCCGGACGAAAAATGGGGCGAACGCCCTATGGCCGTCGTGTGCGTCAGCGATGAGGGCCTGACTGTCGAGGATATTCGCCGCCACTTGCAGCATTACGTCGACGAAAAGCGGATCAGCCGATACGCCGTGCCGGATTCGCAGCGAATCGTATTCGTCGCCGAGATCCCGAAGACCAGCGTAGGGAAAATCGATAAGAAGCAACTGCGGAAGAATCTGCTATAGCTGACCAATAGCTGACGAAGTGCGCAGCCGAGTTTTCTTCTATCTGGAAAAACGCTGAAGAAAAAAGGATTATCCCGGGGGAAATAACCATGCTTTACCAGCTCCATGAATTCCAGCGCTCGATGCTCCACCCGCTTACCGCGTGGGCGCAGGCTACAGCCAAGACCTTCACCAATCCCCTGAGTCCGCTTTCCCTGGTGCCAGGCGCCACGCGCCTGGCCGCGGGCTACGAACTGCTCTACCGGCTCGGCAAGGAATACGAGAAGCCGGCCTTCGATATCAGGTCGGTACGCTCCAACGGCAGGGACATCCCGATCGTCGAACAGACCATCATCGAAAAGCCCTTCTGCAAACTGGTGCGCTTCAAGCGCTACGCGGACGACCCCGATACCATCAGGCTGCTCAAGGATGAGCCGGTCGTACTGGTGTGCGCGCCCCTGTCGGGCCACCATTCCACGCTGCTGCGCGACACGGTGAAAACCYTGCTGCGGGATCACAAGGTCTATGTGACCGACTGGATCGATGCCCGCATGGTGCCGGTCGAGGACGGCAGTTTTGGCCTGGTCGACTACATCCATTACATCCAGGAATTCATCCGCCACATCGGCGCGGAAMACCTGCATGTGATCTCGGTGTGCCAGCCTACGGTGCCGGTGCTCGCGGCCATCTCCCTGCTGGCCTCGGCCGGCGAGAAGACGCCCAAGACCATGACCATGATGGGC
>NZ_JBFTLX010000260.1:0-10093 GCF_056396665.1 Cupriavidus sp. 05T313
CGAGCTGTGGGCCACGCTGAACCAGAAAATGGTCGAGTATCTCGATTCCGTCTCCCTGAAGAACCTGGTCGACCAGCAGCGCGCCAAATCCCCCGCGGTGTTGCACGACATGCGCGAAGAGTCGGTGGCGCAAGCCGTGGCCGTGCCGCTGGGCAAGGCGGACAAACAGGAAAAGCCCGCGCGTCCGCGGGTGGTGAATTCGGTTTTCAGCCTGGCTCAGTCGTAAGACGGGCAGCCGGCCAGAGAGCACAGAGAAACATCAAGCATAGCGGTCCCTAAAAGGCAGTCATAACGATGAGCACCCCACATTTCCCCATCTACATGGATTACTCGGCCACCACGCCGGTAGACCCGCGCGTGGCGGACAAGATGATTCCGTACCTGCGCGAACAGTTCGGCAATCCGGCTTCGCGCAGCCACGCCTACGGCTGGGATGCCGAACGCGCGGTGGAGGAGGCGCGTGAGCAGGTGGCCGCACTGGTTGGTGCCGATCCGCGCGAGATCGTCTGGACGTCGGGCGCAACCGAGTCCAATAACCTCGCCATCAAGGGCGCGGCCAATTTCTACTCGGGCAAGGGCAAGCACCTCATCACGGTGAAGACCGAGCACAAGGCCGTGCTGGATACCACCCGCGAGCTGGAGCGCCAGGGCTTCGAGGTGACGTATCTCGACGTGCAGGAAAACGGCCTGGTCGACATCGAAGTGCTCAAGGCGGCGATCCGCCCTGACACGATCCTGGTGTCGGTGATGCTGGTGAACAACGAGATCGGCGTGATCCAGGATGTGGCGCAGATCGGCGAGATCTGCCGCGCCAAGGGCATTATTTTCCATTGCGACGCGGCCCAGGCCACCGGCAAGGTGGCGATTGACCTGAACACGCTGAAGTGCGACCTGATGTCGTTCTCGGCGCACAAGACCTATGGCCCCAAGGGTGTTGGCGCGCTGTACGTACGCCGCAAGCCGCGCGTGCGCCTGGAAGCGCAGATGCACGGCGGCGGCCACGAGCGCGGCATGCGCTCGGGCACGCTGGCCACGCACCAGATCGTCGGCATGGGCGAAGCCTTCCGCATCGCCCGCGAGGAAATGGCCACGGAAAACGAGCGCATCCGCATGCTGCGCGACCGCCTGTGGCGCGGCCTGTCGGGCATGGAAGAGGTCTACCTGAATGGCGACCTGGAACAGCGCGTGCCGCACAACCTGAATGTCAGCTTCAACTTCGTCGAAGGCGAATCGTTGATCATGGCGATCAAGGACGTGGCGGTGTCGTCGGGCTCGGCCTGCACCTCGGCGTCGCTGGAGCCTTCGTACGTGCTGCGCGCCCTTGGCCGCAACGACGAACTGGCACACAGCTCGATTCGCTTTACGGTAGGCCGTTTCACCACCGAAGAAGAAATCGATTACACCGTCGAACTGCTCAAGAGCAAGATCGCCAAGCTGCGCGACCTGTCGCCGCTGTGGGAAATGTTCAAGGACGGTGTGGACCTGAATTCCATCCAGTGGGCCGCGCACTAAGCGCCAAGGCCCCCGCAAGACCCCATAATTACGCCAAGAGGTAGCCAAAATGTCATACAGCACGAAGGTTCTCGACCACTATGAAAACCCCCGCAACGTGGGCTCGTTCGACAAGAACGATGACGCCGTGGGGACCGGCATGGTCGGCGCGCCGGCTTGCGGAGACGTCATGAAGCTGCAGATCAAGGTCAACGAAGCTGGCGTGATCGAAGACGCCAAGTTCAAGACCTATGGCTGCGGTTCGGCCATCGCATCCTCGTCGCTCGTGACCGAGTGGGTCAAGGGCAAGACCGTGGATCAGGCATTGGAAATCAAGAATACGCACATCGCCGAGGAACTGGCGCTGCCGCCGGTGAAGATCCATTGCTCGATCCTGGCCGAAGACGCCATCAAGGCGGCGGTCGAGGATTACAAGAAGAAGCACGACGGCGCCACCGAACAGAAGGCCGCCTGAGTTCCGCGATCCATCAAGGGATAAAGCACCGATGATCACGCTTACCGAGAAAGCCGCCAAGCATGTGGCGCGCTACCTGGACCGCCGCGGCAAGGGCGTTGGCCTGCGCCTCGGCGTCAAGACGACCGGCTGCTCGGGCCTTGCCTACAAGCTGGAATACGTCGACGACCTGTTGCCGGAAGACAGCGTATTCGAGTCGCACGGCATCAAGGTGATCGTCGATCCGAAGAGCCTGCCGTATATCGACGGCACGGAACTGGACTTCGCGCGCGAAGGCCTGAACGAGGGGTTCCGTTTCAACAACCCCAACGTCAAGGACGAATGCGGTTGCGGAGAGTCGTTCCGGGTCTGAGCGCGCGACGGCTGACGTCTTTGCGCAGAATGGGATGAAACGCGGCATAGTCGGCTTCCACCAGGATGACGAAAGCCATTGGGTGGCAGAGCTGGATTGCGGTCATGGCCAGCATATGCGCCATGACCCGCCCTGGCAGATGCGTCCGTGGACGCTGACGGCGCAGGGCCGGGCGGCACGGATCGGCGAGGTGGTGAACTGCCTGAAGTGCGATCGGGCGGAGCCGCCGGCAGATTGGGCGGCGCGAAGCGCGTAGCGCGTTGCCGACCGGTGCTTGCGCAACTTATTGCGGCATCGCCGGCGCGGCCGGCGCACCGCTTTTACGCTGAAGGAAGTTCAAAGGGGCGGCGCAGCCGCTCTTTTTGTTGGGGAAGGTGTTGAAAGACGATTATTTCGCCCTGTTTGGCTTGCCGGTGGGGTACGCAGTCGACGAGGCAGCGCTGGACGCCGCCTACCTGACCGTGCAGTCGCAGGCGCACCCGGACCGCTTCGCCAATGCCGGCGACGCCGAGCGCCGCGTGGCCATGCAGTGGGCCGCGCATGCCAACGAGGCGTACCGCACGCTGCGCCAGCCGCTCAAGCGCGCGATCTACCTGCTGACGCTGCGCGGTGTGGATATCCAGGCCGAGAACAATACGGCCATGGCGCCGGCTTTCCTGATGCAGCAAATGGAATGGCGCGAGGCGCTGCAGGAAGCGGTCGAGGAAAAGGACGTCGCCCGGCTCGACGCGCTGCTGCGCGAGTTGCGCAGCGAGAAGCGCGAGCGCCACGCGGCGCTGGGCGCACTGCTGGATGCCGGCGATAACGCGGCAGCCGGCGGCGCGGCCAGGCAATTGATGTTCATCGAGAAGATCGAACACGACACCAGCGAGGCGATCGACCGCCTGGAAGGCTAGGGATTCAGCGCCTCCGGGCACGTTCGCCGCCGCCATGCCACAATGGCGCCCCGGCGCAAGACCGGCCTGTGTGACAGGCCGCCTTGCCACCGCACGAATAAAGACGATTCATCATGGCACTGCTCCAGATCTCCGAACCCGGCATGTCGCCGGCACCCCACCAGAAGCGGCTAGCGGTCGGCATCGACCTCGGCACGACCAATTCGCTGGTGGCGGCGGTTCGCAACAGCATTCCCGAAGTCCTGACCGATGAAAGCGGCCGCGCGCTGCTGCCTTCGGTGGTGCGCTACCTGCCCAACAAGGGCACGCAGATCGGCTACCGCGCGCAGGAAGAGGCGGTGCACGACCCCAAGAACACCATCGTCTCGGTCAAGCGCTTCATGGGGCGCGGTCTGCGCGACGTCGCGCATATCGAACATAGCCCCTACGATTTCGTTGACGCGCCTGGCATGGTGCAGATCAAGACCGTGGCCGGCGTGAAGAGCCCGGTTGAGATTTCGGCGGAGATCCTGGCCACGCTGCGCCAGCGCGCCGAAGACTCGCTGGGAGACGAACTGGTCGGCGCGGTGATTACCGTGCCCGCCTATTTCGACGACGCGCAGCGCCAGGCCACCAAGGATGCCGCCCAACTCGCGGGTCTGGAAGTGCTGCGCCTGCTAAACGAGCCGACGGCGGCGGCGATCGCCTACGGGCTGGATAACGCGTCCGAAGGCATCTACGCGGTGTACGACCTCGGTGGCGGCACCTTCGATATTTCCATTCTCAAGCTCAGCAAGGGTGTGTTCGAGGTGCTGGCCACAGGCGGCGACTCCGCCCTTGGCGGGGACGATTTCGATCAGCGCCTGATGTGCTGGATTGTCGAGCAAGCTGCCCTGCAACCGCTCTCGGCCGAGGATATGCGCTTGTTGATGGTGCGCGCGCGCGCCGCCAAGGAAGCGCTGTCGGAGGCCGATTCCACGGTGATCGACGCAGTGCTGGACAGCGGCGAGATCGTGCACCTGACGCTGTCGGCAACGGCCTTCGTAGAGATGACCGCGCCGCTGGTGCAGAAGACCCTGGCGCCGGTGCGCAAGGCCCTGCGCGATGCGGGCGTGGCGGCCGACGAAGTCAAGGGCGTGGTGCTGGTCGGCGGTGCGACCCGCATGCCCTCGGTGCGCAAGGCGGTGGGCGATTTCTTCGGCCAGCGTCCGCTGACGAACCTCGATCCCGACCGGGTCGTGGCGCTGGGCGCGGCGATGCAGGCCAACCTGCTGGCCGGCAACGGTGCGCCGGGCGAGGACTGGCTGCTGCTCGACGTGATCCCGCTGTCGCTGGGCGTGGAAACCATGGGCGGACTGGTCGAGAAGATCATTCCGCGCAACAGCACCATCCCGGTGGCGCGCGCGCAGGAGTTCACCACGTTCAAGGATGGCCAGACCGCGATCGCCATCCATGTGCTGCAGGGCGAGCGCGAACTGGCAAGCGACTGCCGTTCGCTGGCGCGCTTCGAGTTGCGCGGCATTCCGCCAATGGTGGCCGGCGCGGCACGTATCCGCGTGACTTACCAGGTCGACGCCGATGGGCTGTTGTCGGTGTTCGCGCGCGAGACGCAGTCGGGCGTGGAAGCGACCATCACCGTCAAGCCGTCCTACGGGCTCGCCGACGACGAGATCGCCCGCATGCTGCAGGACAGCTTCCGCGAAGCCGAGCACGATATGAAGAGCCGCGCGCTGGCTGAAGAGCGCGTGGACGCAGCGCGCCTGATCGAAGCCACGCACCGCGCGCTGGAGCTCGACGGCGACCTGCTCTCGGACGAAGAACGTGCCGGCGTGGAGCGGCTGATCGCGGCAGCGGGCGACATCGCCAAGGGCGAGGATCACCACGCCATCAAGGCAGCGGTGGAAGCGCTGTCCCATGGCACCGACGAATTCGCCGCCCGCCGGATGGACCGCTCGATCAAGAGCGCGCTGGCTGGCCGCAAGGTGGAGGACCTGGGCTGATCCCCGAGGACTCTCGCACCGTATCTAAATCCAGGACATTTCATGCCACAGATCATCGTATTGCCCCACGTCGAACTCTGTCCCGAGGGCGCCGTGTTCGAAGTCAAGACCGGAACCAGCGTCTGCGATGCCTTGCTCAGCCATGGCATCGAGATCGAGCATGCCTGCGAGAAGTCGTGCGCCTGCACCACCTGCCATGTGGTGGTGCGCGAAGGCTTCAATTCGCTCAACGAGCCGGAAGAGAAGGAAGAGGACCTGCTGGACAAGGCGTGGGGGCTTGAGCCGAACTCGCGGCTCTCGTGCCAGGCTATCGTTGCCGACGAGGACCTTACCGTGCAGATTCCCAAGTACACCATCAATTACGCCAAGGAAGGACACTGAGCGCCTGTGCGCCAGCTCGTCCCGCTGCCGATCTGAAAGAGAGAATCCCCATGAAGTGGACCGATACCTACGACATCGCCGCCGCCCTGTACGACAAGTACCCGGACGTGGACCCTGCCACGATTCGATTCACCGACCTGCACCGCTGGGTCCTGGAACTCGACGGCTTCGCCGACGTGCCCGAGCGTTCGGGTGAAAAGATACTGGAAGCGATCCAGGCTGCCTGGATCGAAGAGGCGGAGTAAGGGAATGTCAAAGTAAAAGGGCCGGTGATCCGGCCCTTTTTTTGACAATTTTGTTCCGGGAGTCCGGCCGGTCAGGCCGTTACCAGGACACCATCCTGCAAGCGCACGCGCTGGCCTACCTGCACGCCAGGATCGGCATGATAGGTGAAGGTGCGGTAGCTGCCATTGTCCATCTGCACGCGCACCTGGTAGGAAGTGTCTTTGCGCACGGTCTTTTCGATCTGGTTGCCGGCAAAGCCGCCGCCTACCGCGCCGGCCACCGTACCCAGGATGCGGCCGTTGCCCTTGCCAATCTGGTTGCCCAGCAGCCCGCCGACCACCGCGCCGCCGACGGCGCCCAGGCCACTGGCCGGCTTGGCGGTCTCGATCGGCGTGATGGCCACGATATGGCCGGTGTACGCGCTGCCTTGCGCTGGCTGGCGTTGGGCGGGGGCGCCGTTGTCAGCGCGGCTCGGCTCGGGGCCATATCCTGCTTCCGCGTTGCCGTTGCGCTGGGTGCTCCTCCGTGCCGCGGGCGCCTGGGCGGGCGGGGCGGTCGGTGCCTGCGTCAACGCGGGGGCCGATGCTTCGGGCGGGCGGGTGGTACTGCCTGGCGCCATTTGCTGGACGGCCTGCGTATTGTTGGCGGCGATCGGCGCGGCCAGCGATTGCGACGCATCCTGCGTCGCCTTGCTAACGGGCAGCACGCCGGTCATCGCGGCGACGGCGGTCAGGCTGGCGATCACGATTGCCACCGCGGCGGCGCCCACCAGCGGATGCAGGCGGCGCTGCGCCGGCAGCGAAGAGGGCAGGGCGGATTCGTTCGATGGCTGCAAGGTCGGGTTCGGCATGTTGTTTTCCTCGCGAAGCGCCGCCAGTCAGGGGTGCTGCCGGCCAACGTTTCGATACGACCAGTGTGGCCGAACGGGGCGCCGTTTTCCGTTTGATTTTGTAAGTTTATGTAGACAGAAAACCCGTTTTAAATCAGTGGCTTGCCTTATAATTCCGGCGGCCTCGGGGTTGGCTGTTTGTAACAAGCCGGCGCGAAAATGAAAAAGCCCCATCGCTTGGATGGGGCTATTTCGTTGCTGGCGGCCAGCCTTGGCCGCCACCGTGCTTCAGTCCTCGCGGCGCAGATGCGGGAACAGGATCACGTCGCGGATATTCGGGCTATCCGTCAGCAGCATCACCAGGCGGTCGATGCCGATACCGCAGCCGCCCGTCGGGGGCATGCCATATTCGAGCGCGCGGATGTAGTCGGCGTCGAAGTACATCGCTTCCTCGTCGCCCGCATCCTTCTGGTCCACTTGCTTGCGGAAACGCTCGGCCTGGTCCTCGGCATCGTTCAGCTCGGAGAAGCCGTTGGCGATTTCGCGGCCGGTGATGAACAGCTCGAAGCGCTCGGTGATGCCCGGCTGGGTGTCCGAGGCGCGCGCCAGCGGCGAGACTTCCACCGGGTAGTCGACGATGAAGGTCGGCTCCCACAGCTGGCTCTCGGCGGTTTCCTCGAACAGCACCAGTTGCAGCGTGCCCAGGCCGGCGTTGAGGAATTGCGGCGCGCTGGTGTTGATGCCGAACTTCTTCAGCTCCGTGCGCAGGAATTCGGTATCGGCCAGTTGCGCGTCGGTGTACTGCGGTGCGTATTTCTGGATCGCCTGGGTGATGGTGAGGCGATGGAAGGGCTTGGACAGATCCAGCTCGCGGCCCTGGTAGTTCAGCACGGCGCTGCCGCGCGCGTCGATGGCGGCCTGGCGGATCAGGTTCTCGGTGAAGTCCATCAGCCAGCGGTAATCCGTGTAGGCCGCGTAGAACTCCATCATCGTGAACTCGGGGTTGTGGCGCGGGCTCACCCCTTCGTTGCGGAAGTTGCGGTTGATCTCGAACACGCGTTCGAAGCCRCCTACCACSAGGCGCTTCAGGTACAGCTCGGGCGCGATGCGCATGAACATCTGCATGTCCAGCGCATTGTGGTGGGTGATGAACGGCTTGGCCGTGGCGCCGCCCGGGATCGGGTGCAGCATGGGCGTTTCCACTTCCATGAAGCCAGCGTCGGCCATGTGACGGCGCAGCGAGCTGATCGCGTTGGTGCGGGCGCGGAAGGTGGCGCGCGTTTCCGGCGACACGATCAGGTCGACATAGCGCTGGCGGTACCTGGTTTCCTGATCGGCCAGGCCGTGGAACTTGTCCGGCAGCGGGCGCAGGGCCTTGGACAGCAGGCGCAGTTCCTGCACCTGTACCGACAGCTCGCCCTTGTTGGTGCGGAACAGCACGCCGCGCGCGCTGATGATGTCGCCCAGGTCCCAGTGCTTGAAGGCCGCGTAGACGTCTTCGCCGACCTTGTCGCGCGTGATGTAGAACTGGATCTGGCCGCTGCCGTCCTGCACGGTGGCGAAGCTGGCCTTGCCCATCACCCGCTTGAGCATCATGCGGCCGGCGATGGCGACTTCCACCGGGCTGGCTTCCAGCGCGGGCTGGTCGGTCTCCCCGTGCTGCTCGTGCAGCGCGGCGGCCTGGTGGGTCGGGCGGAAATCGTTGGGGAAGGCCACGCCTTGCTGACGCAGGGCCTGCAGCTTCTCGCGCCGTTCCGCGATGATCTTGTTTTCGTCGGCTGCGGCCGGGGCGTTGGCCTCGGCGGGAGCGCGGTTGGATTCGGTCATGATGTCTTGGTGAGTCGCGCGGCGCAGGCCGCGCGAGGTTCAGGTATTGCGGATGTCGTCGAGCTCGGTGCTGCCGAAGTCCGGCCGCTCCAGGTACGCGGCGATGCGCTGCGCGGTGTCATCGGCCGAGGCCAGCTGGTCGTTTTCCTTGAGGTCGCGGAAGCGCTGTACCTGCGCGAAATCGGCATCGCGGATGGTGGCCTGCATGCCGGTGTCGACCACGCCCGGCGCCAGCGCCACGGCGCGCACGGCACGTTCGGCCGGGGCCTGCGCGTACTCCGCGTTGATCGAGCGCACGAACATGTCCAGGCCTGCCTTGCCGGCGCAATAGGCGCTCCAGCCTTCAATCGGCCGGCGCGCCGCGCCGGACGAGATCGCCAGGATCTTGCGCGGGCAGCCGAAGCGCTCGGTATGCGCCAGGAACGCCGCGGTCATGGTCATTGGCGCGGCAAGATTGGTCAGCAGGTGCGGCACCAGCGTCGGTTCACGCAGTCTGGTGATCGGGCCGATCGGCTCGATCATGCCCGCGTTGAGGATCAGCGTGACGCTGGCAGGCGTTTCCTCGACCGCGTCGAGCACGCTGCCGAGCCAGGTCGCCGCCGGGCCGGGCTGCGACAGGTCCTGCAGGTGCCAGGCTACCTTGACGCCGCTGGCGGATGCGATCCGTTCCAGTTCGGGATTGCGGCCGCGCGCCACGCACAGCAGGCGGTTGCCCGGTTTGAGCAGTACCTGTGCCAGAGCGGCGCCGAGCCCGCGCGAGGTGCCCGTGATGATGATCAGATGCGATGCTGCGGTCATGGTCGAGTTTGTCCCGGCGGGTGTGTGGCCGCACCGGCCGCCGCGCCGTGCCCCGGCGCGGCGGCGTGGCGCCGCTGCTGCGTGTTACAGCCCTTGCTTCAGGCTGGCTTCGATGAACGGGTCCAGGTCGCCGTCCAGCACCTTCTGCGTGTTGGACATTTCCACGTTGGTGCGCAGGTCCTTGATGCGGCTCTGGTCCAGCACGTAGGAGCGGATCTGGTGACCCCAGCCCACGTCGGTCTTGGACGACTCCAGCTTGTCGGCCTCGGCCTGACGCTTGCGCATTTCGTGCTCGTACAGGCGCGATTTCAGCATCGACATGGCTTCGGCGCGGTTCCTGTGCTGCGAACGGTCGTTCTGGCACTGCACCACGATGCCGGTCGGGATGTGCGTGATCCGCACTGCCGAATCGGTCTTGTTGATGTGCTGGCCGCCCGCGCCGGAGGCACGGTAGGTGTCGACGCGCAGGTCCGCCGGATTGACCTCGACCTCGAAGGAGTCGTCCACCTCGGGGTAGACGAACACTGACGAGAACGACGTGTGGCGGCCGCCCGACGAGTCGAACGGCGACTTGCGCACCAGGCGGTGCACGCCGGTTTCCGTGCGCAGGTAGCCGAACGCGTACTCGCCCTCGACCTTGATCGTGGCGCTCTTGATGCCCGCCACGTCGCCTTCGGATTCTTCCAGCACCTCGGCCTTGAAACCCTTGCGCTCGSMGTACTTCAGGTACTGGCGCAGCAGCATSSWGGCCCAGTCGCAGGCYTCRGTGCCGCCGGCGCCGGCCTGGATGTCGAYRAAGGCGTTGGCCTGATCCATCTCGCCGGCAAACATGCGGCGGAA
>NZ_JBFTLX010000261.1:0-10012 GCF_056396665.1 Cupriavidus sp. 05T313
ACTTTTCCGTTGCGGTATCTGAAGTCTCCGTGTATCTGAAGTCTCCGTGCCGTCCCACACGCAACACTTCAGAACATACCAACAGAGCACATAACGTTTATTATGTTAAATTAGTCTGCTATATAACAATGAGTGCGGCGATCCCATTGGTTTGAATGGGACACCGACAACTGCGAAAGCCTGCAGGCAGCGACTGCCCAGCGCTCGATATCCAGCCGCGGTCTTGGGGTTGGCAGCAACGCGCAAGCCTGCGCAGATTGCTACTCGGTGGAAGTCCCTTCCATTCGATTACCCCGGCATGGGCGCGCCGAGGATTTCCGCCAGCGCGTGCGTGCCGCGATCGCACAGTATCGGCAAGTTGCAAAAGACGTGCGAATTAAGCTGGATTAGGCTCCCCCTATCTACCACTCTGGACCGTTTCAGCTCACGCCCATTGTGTGCGTCAAGGGCCGGCAGCGTACCTGCAGACTACCGAGCCCCCGATAGACGGGGTTCCCGGTCCAGCGCGGAGTTGTATCCAGGAGTTCTAGCCTGGGCCAGCGGGCCAATAGCGCCCGAAACGCAACCTCCGCCTCCATCAACGTCAGCGCGGCGCCAATGCAGAAATGCGGGCCATGTCCGAACGACAAGTGCGAGCCCTCCCGCCGGGAGATATTCAGGCTGTCCGGGTTGCTGTAGCGCGCCGGATCGCGATTGGCAGCGCCGATCAGGGGGACCACTAACTCCCCGCGCCGCAGCCGGCGCCCATGGAGCACCACGTCCGTGGTGACCCGCCGCCCTGTGTATTGGACCGGACTCTCGTAGCGCAATAGCTCGCGCAAGGCATTCGGCAGCAACTCGGGAGTCCGCTGCAGGCGCCGCCATTGATCCGGATGGCTCAGCAAGGCATACAGTCCATTGCCGAGCAGATTGCGCGTCGTCTCATGTCCCGCGAACAGCAGCATGGCGCATTGCGCCAATAGTTCGGCCCCGGACACCACCTCGCCACTGGCCTCGGCTCGCAGCAGGTGTCCGATCAGATCGTCGCCTGCTGCGTCCGGCACCTTTGCCCCTTGCGCCCGGCGTCGCTCGAGCGTTGCCTCGAAGGCGGCACACATCTTGAGCAAGCTAACCTGCGCTCGTCGTTTTAGCGCCGGATCAGGGTCCAGTGCGCCGATGAAGGCGGCCAGATCCTCGGACCAGGCCAGGAATTCAGGCTGGTCTTCCGCGTCCATGCCGAGCAGGCGTGCAATCACCATTGCCGGGAGCGGTCTGGCAATCCTCTCCATGAAATCAAACTGCCCCGCTTCGTCAATGCCATTCATCAGTCCGGCCACCATGTGCTCGATCGCGCCTGCGCTGGCGCGTAGGGCTGACGGCCGGAAGCCGGCACTGAGCACATGCCTCAGCCGCGTGTGATCCGGTGCGTCGAGAAATAACATCGCCCGGCTGAACAGGCGCTGAAAGGGACAGAGCGCCTGGCGCGATTCCTCGCTGCCACGCATCACCCAGCCACCCGTGCGCCGCGCTGAGTAGAGGGGATCGCGCAGCACGGCCTCGACGTCTTCGTGCCTTGTCAGCAACCAGGCGCCGCCGAAGAACTCCTCGCTCCAATAGATAGGGCCAGCCTCACGCAGCTCGCGGTAGAGAGGATAAGGATCGCGCAAGAATGTGGCGTTAACAAATGGGCGACAGGGAACTGGCTTCCCGATCACCGCTTTCGCATGCGCCACGGCCTCCGTGCTTAGCATTGTCGTACTCATGCTGATGGTCCTTGGGAGCACATTCCGAGCCTGGCGAGTGTGGCGAAGCGGGCTGGCGCGCTCATGCCGCATCCCGCTGCATCAGCACGGCAGACAGGCTGTCCAGCAAGCGCGCTATGTCGCCCGCGGTGTGCGCTGCCGAGAGCGCGACACGCAGGCGCGCCGTGCCTTCGGGCACCGTTGGCGGCCGGATGGCCGTGACGCGGATGCCATCGGCTTCCAGCGCGGCGGAGAGGGCCATGGCAGCAGCATTGCCTCCTACGATCAGTGGTTGGATAGGGGTATCGCTATCGACCAGCCGCCAGCCGGCCTCCGCATGGCAGGCCTGTAATGTTTCCAGGCCTGCTCGCAGCTGTCCAATAAGTTGCGCCATATGGGCCCGGCGCCGGCGTCCCTCCTCGCCCGCGATTAGCGCCAGGCTGGCCAGCAGCGCATGCGCTGCGGCCGGCGGCGCGGCCGTAGTGTAGATATAGGGCCGCGCCACATTGACCAAATGCTCCACGATGGTTGGGTGCGCCGCCACGAAGGCGCCCGCTACGCCGGCGGCCTTGCCCAGCGTGCCGATGTAGATGAAGCGTTCGGAGGCCAGTCCCAGGTGCTCCAGCACGCCGCGACCGCTCTCCCCCAGCACGCCAAAGCCGTGGGCGTCGTCGACCACGATCCAGGCATCGTGGCATTCGGCTAATGCCAGCAATTCGACCAGCGGGGCAAGGTCGCCATCCATGCTGAATACGCTGTCGGTTACGATCAGCTTGAGGGGGCTGTCGCTACCGGCCAGCAGTCTCGCCAGTGCAGTGGTGTCGCCATGCGGGTAGCGTTTGACATGGGCGCGCGCCAGAAGCGCCCCGTCGATCAGCGAGGCATGGTTGAGCTTGTCGCAGAACAGGGTAGCGCCGGCCGTGCCCAACGCGCTCAGCACCGCCATGTTTGCCATGTAGCCGCTACAGAAATAGAGCGCCTGCGCCTCGGGGATATGTGAATCCATCCACCGCGCCAACTCGTTCTCCAGATGGTCGTGGGCCAGCGAGTGCCCGTTAACCACGTGGGAGGCACCGCTGCCCGCGGCATAGCGGTAAGCGCCCTCGGCAAAGGCGGAGATAACCGTGGGATGGTTGGCCAGCCCCAGGTAATCGTTGCTGCAAAAACTCACCAGCGTGCGCTGCTCGCCGCATTCATTGCCGACCGCCTGATGTGGCGCGCAGGCTGTGTGTGTGACGCGCCGCCTGCGCGTCATGGCGCGTTCGGCGCGCTCGGCGGCGGCTTGTGTGAGTCGGTCAAGCAGCATGGCAGCATTGGCGGACGATTGGGGAAATGCATCTTAGATGCGTATCCGCGCTAATGGCAAACTGGGCTGTCGGCCAATTTTGCGAACATGTTGTACGAAGAAGCCGGCAAAATTGCGTAAAGTGTCGATCTTTGTGCTGAATGGCACCCATCAGCGTGTACGCTCTAGAAGCGGCACCACCCTCGCTTCGCCAAAACACGGAATCCGCATCCAATGCCACCGGAGCCACCGGAGGCAACCCGCCCCCTTTTTAGCGTGTATCCGAAACGGGCATAGCGCCGCCTCGCGAGACGAATAAGGTTTAAGTTGCACAAATTACATCTCGCTGAAAATTGCGCGTGTCGTGCCACGCGGAGAAAGCGCAGAAGCCGCAGGCGGGCAAAGGCGCAAGTGCGCGCGCCAGGCCGCCGTCAGGGCATCTTTCGGATGCCGCAGCGGCGCTGGCACGCTATCTGCCTGGATGAGGCCTTCCTGTTTGTTCTTGCCGACCCTCTTTCCAGGATTCACCATGCCAAAGACGCCTGCTTCCAAAAAGACTTCGTCCCCGAGGCCTTCCAACTGCAAATCCGGCGGCAACGGTGCCAGGCAGCCCGCGCCCGCCGGCAGCGGTGCCGCGCCGGACACAGTCACGGGTGTCTCGACCAGCGACGTGACGCAGACCGCAAGCCGCGCGGTTACCGGCGCGGATGCCGCATATGACCGCGCCGTGAAGGAGCGGCTGTCTCCCCAGCCGAAAGTGCTGGGGTCCGACACGGTCGGCAATGTGGTTTCCAACGAAGACCGCGTGCTGACCACCAACCAGGGCATGCCGATTGGCGAAGACGACAACTCGCTGCAGCTGGGCGCGCGTGGCCCGACCTTGCTGGAAGATTTCCTGCTGCGCGAGAAAATCACCCACTTCGACCATGAGCGCATTCCCGAGCGCGTGGTCCATGCGCGCGGCGCCGCCGCGCACGGCTATTTCGAGCTGCACGAATCGCTGGCCGACTACACAACCGCTGACTTCCTGCAACGCACCGGCGCGCAGACACCGGTGTTCGTACGCTTCTCCACGGTAGCGGGTTCGCGCGGATCCGCGGACCTGGCGCGCGATGTGCGCGGATTTGCCGTGAAGTTCTATACGCGGCAGGGCAACTACGACCTGGTCGGCAACAATATGCCGGTGTTCTTTATCCAGGACGCCATCAAGTTCCCGGACTTCATCCACGCGGTCAAGCCCGAGCCGCACAATGAGATTCCGCAAGCCGCCTCGGCGCACGACACCTTCTGGGACTTCGTGTCGCTGCAGCCGGAATCCATGCACATGGTGTTGTGGACCATGTCCGGGCGCGCCCTGCCGCGCAGCTTCCGCACCATGGAAGGCTTTGGCGTGCATACCTTCCGGCTGATCAATGCGCAAGGCCGCGCCACCTTCGTCAAGTTCCACTGGAAGCCGGTGCTGGGCGCCCATTCCCTGGTGTGGGACGAAGCGCTCAAGATCAATGGCAAGGACCCGGACTTCCACCGGCGCGACCTGTGGGAATCCATCGAGAACGGCGCCTTCCCCGAGTACGAACTGGGCGTGCAACTGGTGCCCGAGGAAGATGAGCACCAGTTCGGTTTCGACCTGCTCGACCCGACCAAGCTGATCCCCGAGGAGCTGGTGCCGGTGCGCCGCGTAGGCAAGATGGTGCTGAACCGCAACCCGGACAACTTTTTCGCCGAGACCGAGCAAGTGGCATTCCACCCCGGGCATCTGGTGCCGGGCCTGGATTTCACCAACGATCCGCTGCTGCAAGGCCGACTGTTCTCCTACCTGGATACCCAGCTCACACGGCTTGGCGGGCCCAACTTCCACGAGTTGCCGATCAACCGGCCGTTGTGCCCGGTGCACAACAACCAGCGCGACGGCTTGATGCGCCAGACCGTGGTGAAGGGCCGCTCCAGTTACCAGCCCAACGCGGTGGGTGGCGGCTGCCCGTTCCTGGCGGGCGACACCGATGCGCATCTGGGCTACGCGGAAGCCGCCGCCGAAGGCGCTGCCAAGGTACGCCGGCGCAGCGAGACTTTTTCCGATCATTTCTCGCAGGCCAACCTGTTCTGGCGCAGCCAGTCCGACACCGAGAAGGCCCAGATCGTCGATGCCTACACGTTCGAGCTCTCCAAGGTCGAGATCCCCGCCATCCGTGCCCGCGTGGTCGGCCAGTTGGCCCATATCGCGCCCGAGCTGGCCAGCGGCGTGGCCAGCAAGCTTGGCATTGAGGTGGAGTCCGTGGGCGAGCCGGTCGAGATCGATGACTACGGTATCGCGGCTTCGCCCGCGTTGAGCCTGGCGTCCCAGTCCAAGGGGAACATCCGGGGCCGCAAGATTGCCGTGCTGGTGGCGGACGGCGTCAGCGGCGCGGCGGTGGACTCGCTCAAGACGCGCGCCGCGGCAGCCGGGGCGTCCGCCAAGGTGATCGGCCCGCGCGCCAATGGCGTCACCTCAGCGGAAGGCAAGGCCGTGCTGGTCGATCACGCGCTGCCGTCCGTGGGTTCGGTGCTGTTCGACGCCGTGTACGTGCCCGATGGCGATGTCAGCGCGCTGCAGGCCGAACCGGCTGCCCTGCTCTTTATCTGCGAGGCCTACAAGCACTACAAGCCGGTCGGCGCCGGCGGCGCTGGCGCCGTGCTGGTTGCGGCAGCCGCGCGCGCCGCCGGTATAGAGGGCGGCTTTGCGGGGCCGGGCCTGGTGGTGGGCAAGAAGGACGCGAGCGCCCAGCACGATGCGTTCCTCGAAGCCGTGGGTGGGCATCGCTGGTGGGCGCGCCCGGACGCCGCGCGCATCATGGCCTGAAGGACTGGTGCCGTGCGCGAGCCGCGCAATATCGGGAAGGGAGCCGGTGCGCAACAGGACTATTAAATCCGGGCGCGCGATCAAACCAAAATATGACGCAGAAAGCACACAGACTATTATGTAAAATCATCCAGAAAAACTACGAGAGACGGGTTCGGTTGTCATTTTCGCGCCGCGCCCCCCATCACAACACCCGATGCTCGATATTCAGACGTTCGATACGGCGCGCTATGATGCGTTTCCACCGCATCGGCAACTAGCGCAGAACGGCGTTGCGCCACGGCCCGTTCTGATGCGGATCGACCCGATCAACAGAGAAGGAATTCGTCTTGGCGCTCGAAAAACCCGCATTGCACTCTGTCTGGCAAAACGACCAGGGAGACGCATTCATCGTCCTCGACGTGTTTGACCCAGCAGAAGACGGGATGGGGGACGACGACTATCTGCCCGGCTACTACCTCGTTACGTTTGTTGATTACGACGAGCGCAACGAGGCCGATATCGCTGGGGAGGAATTCGACAACGAGCAATGGAGCGCGCTCGTTAAGTCGCTCGACCTCAAGCAGAGCGGCGTGGAGCCCGGTGATTACGCAATTTGACACGCCATCACCAGCGCGGGGTTTTGCGCGTCTGCGGCTCTCTAGCACCGCCCTGTTCTAGCGCAGCGCATTCTGCTGCGTCTAACCACGGCCTTTGCCCAACTTCTGCCCATTTTCGCGGAAGACGCCTGCCGGTATTCTGAAGAGCCGCCTAGAAGCAGTACTGCCCTCGCTCGCCCCAAAACACGGGAACAGCCATCCAAGGCAACCGGCGGCAAATCCCATTTTTAACGTATATCGGAAACGCGCAAAGCGCTGCCTCGCGAGACGAATAAGGGTTCGAAACGAAGAGCGCGGTACCGCTACTGACGTGCGCGCTGCCGGCCCTGTGGCGCCTCCAGCCGACCCTTTGCGTGGAATTCGCGTGGGGACGCCAGCGCCCGCCTGCTAAACCTGCTGGACGAGGGCCGCATTGATGTGGCGATGTCGCAGCAGCGTGAGCCGGCGGCCCGACGTGGTAGCGCCTTGATACCCGCATTGGCGAGTTCGCGCTCCAGCGCCAAGCGCGCTCTCGGCGCTGGCTACGGCCACGGTTCGTTCCTGATCGATCTCGAGCAGCGCGCGTGCCCCGCTCCCGGACCACCGCGACCGCTCGCGGGTGCGCTCCAGGTCCATCGAGAATTGGGTGCGCAACCCCTGCAACTGCCTTCGAGCGCCACCACTTGACGTATGCCCTCCTCCTGACGCGCCTGCGTGGCACGTGTATTTGGGCGCGTACAATCGGCGCGCTCGAGCCTGGGCGGAGTGACAACCCCGAACATGCAACCGGATAACCTTGGCCCGCGCCAAAAAGTGAACTTTAAATCTCTCAATCTTTTCGTGGCCAGCAGCTTTGTGCTTGCTGTTGCCAATGCCGCCGTAGGGGCCGGTGCGCTCCATGAAATGCGCCAGGACGCGTATGCCCGCGCGCAGGAAGGGGCCGCCAATCTCTCGCTGATCCTGGAGCGCGATATCGCCCGCAATCTGGAAATCTATGAGCTGTCGATGCACTCCGTAATCGACGGCGTCAAAGATCCGGCCTCCAGCGCGCGACGGTATGCCGCCTCGGCTTCGATCCGCTTCTCCATTTCCAGATCGGCTCCGACGAGGAACCATTCCTGCGCCTCGGCCGCCGGCGCCCGTGTATCGTGTAGAGACTCCACGACCGCCGCGCCCGGTTCACCTGGCTCAAAGTCCATCAGCATCTGGCCCGACACGGCCTGCCATCCCCTTCCCTCGTCCTTTGTTGCCACCTCTTTGCCCATCGCACGAATCYGCACACCGGTCGGCGGCTAGCCAGTGCCGCGAGAAGCCTTCACCCTTGCCAGCCATCGGTGATGGAGAGATTCCGCAAGGAAGTGCTAGGCGCCACACTGGCGGGGATCTACGGGCAGTGGCAATGTGAAGGCGACGTCCGGCACTTGGTGGCGCAGCACATCGTTGACTTGTCGCCGCTGTTGGGCAGCCTTGCCACAAGCAGCCGCAATTTCTGCTAACTTGCAGCCCGAATCGACGCGGCGCCGATTTTTCCGAAGACGCGATATCTCGTCTGTGTTTGCGGGTGGTTTTCGCTGTTCTCGCGTGCAACTGCATAGGAATATTGCGGCAAAATGCGCTCATTACGAGGTGACGAAATGCACTATTACAAGCATCAAACGATGCTATAATTGGTGCTGATACTTACGGAGGTTCCCATGCGTACGACTATTGCGCTTGATGACGACTTGATCGCCAAGGCTCAAGCCTATACGGGCCTGGAGGAAAAAACGGCACTTGTGCGCGAAGCACTAAAGGCCTTGATCCAGCGTGAAGCCGCGAAACGACTCGCGAATCTTGGCGGTAGCCAACCGGGCATCAAGGGGGCGCCGCGTCGGCGGCAGGACGTCGAATGATTCTTGTCGACACGTCGGTCTGGATTGACCACATCAACGCTTCTGATCCTATGCTGATTAGCCTGCTTGCCGAGGAGCGTGTGCTGGCTCATCCATATGTGATAGGCGAGATTTCGCTCGGTAGTCTGCGTGACCGTGACGTCGTGCTTGGCGCGTTGCTCGATCTGCCGCGCGCGCCAGTTGCAACGCCGGAGGAGACCTTTTATCTGATCGAGCGCGAAGGTTTGTTCAATCGTGGAATCGGATATGTCGACACGTCACTGTTGGCGTCCGCGCGCCTACAACCAGGCATCACCATCTGGACGCGCGACAAGCGATTGAAGAAAGTTGCCGATGAACTCGATCTCGGCGCGGTGCTCGCGCACTAGATAACGGAAAAGTGATCCCCGTGATGGAGTAGCTGGCGCCCCGGCAGGCGGCTGTGCGGCAGTGATCGACTAGAAAGGAAGAACGATGAGTCTGCAGATTTCATCTGTGCCGCTTGATGCCGCCTCCAAGGCGATTCTTGCCAAGTTGGTTAGCAACGGCTGGAACAAGGCTGGTGTTCAATATGTTACGGACGAGAGCGTCGTTTCGGCGGTGACCGAGCGCTATTTCTTCCGGCATCCATTGCGCGGGCAGATMAAGCATTGACGCGTCCGCGCTGGTGAGCAGCGGTTACTCGTGCACCGAAGTCGGCCAGTTGTTCGGTCAGGCGGCCACGACAGTTCAGCGATGGGCCCGACGTTTCGAGCGGGGTGGTTTCGACGGATTGCGGGAAGGTGAGCGGCCCGGACGTCCGCGTGCGTTGGATGAGGCGCAATGGGCTCGCATTGAGACGGATCTGCGCAAGACACCACTTGACTTCGGATTTGAAGCGGGCCTGTGGCATGGGCCTGTTCTTTCGGAGCACTTGCGTCAGCGCTACGGCATCACGCTGGCCGTGCGTCAGTGCCAGCGGTTGTTTCGCCAGATGGGTTTTCGGCTGCGCAAACCGCGCCCGCAGGCCGCCCAGTCTGATCCCGTTCGCGTTGCGGCGGTAAAAAAACTGCGGCGACTGGCAAAACGCGACGACATTGAGCTATGGAGCCTGGACGAATGCCATTTCCAGCAACACGGATCGCGCTGTCGCATGTGAGTGGCCCCGGAGCTCCGCGACCCGGTGTTGATGCATGCGCCGACGCGCAAGTCGGTGGCGTGCTTTGGCGCCGTCAGCTTGAGCACTGGCCGCTTCGTCTGGAAGGTGTGCCGTGTCTTCAACGCAGAAACGTTTGCATCCTTTCTGCGCCAGCTACTGCGCCATCGACGTCGCGGCAAGCGCATCGTCGTCGTGCTGGACAACGCCAGGTACCACCATGCCATCCTGCTCAAGCCGTTACTGCGCAAGTACAGGCGGCACCTGACCTTGTTGTTCCTCCCGCCATACAGTCCGCAACTGGCGCCTATCGAACGCGTCTGGAAGCTGACAAGACGCCTGGCGCTACATAACCGGTACTTCGCCACGCTCGCCGAAGTCCTCTCGGCGGTCGACGCCTGCTTCCAGCACTGGAAGAGACCAAACGAAGTGCTGCGAAGACTATGCTGCATTATTTAGGTTCTTCAGACTTTCGTGTGGGTAGGTAGTACGCTTTCGCGCATGGCTTGGTAAGGAGGTGTGCGATGGACAGCGTGGAACTGTACCGGCAGCTGCTTGGCGTGACTGCGCCATGGACGGTGGAGCG
>NZ_JBFTLX010000262.1:0-18732 GCF_056396665.1 Cupriavidus sp. 05T313
ACGGCGGCTCGGGTGGTGCCAGCGGCAGCGGGGCTTCGGGCGCGGCGGGTGCCTCCGGCGCCCATGCCGAAGGACGGCGCCACCGCGACGGCGCAAGCGCCCCGGTTCCCGGCGGCGATGGCGCCCCGGCGGGCGCGGCGCCCCAGCGGCCGCAGTAAGGACTCAGCATGAACCCCTCACGCCTCTTCATCGAGCGGCCGGTCGCSACCGCGTTGCTGATGGTCGCCATCCTGCTGTCCGGTCTGGTGGCCTTCAGGCTGCTGCCGCTGTCGGCGCTGCCGGAGGTCGATTACCCGACCATCCAGGTCACCACGCTCTACCCGGGCGCCAGCCCGGACGTAATGACGTCGTCGATCACGGCCCCGCTGGAGCGCCAGTTCGGCCAGATGCCGGGCCTCAAGCAGATGTCGTCGTCGTCCTCGGGCGGCGCCTCGGTGATCACGCTGCAATTCGACCTGACGCTGTCGCTGGACGTGGCCGAGCAAGAAGTCCAGGCGGCCATCAACGCCGGCGGCAACCTGCTGCCGGCGGACCTGCCGATGCCGCCGGTCTACAGCAAGGTCAACCCGGCCGACGCGCCGATCATGACCCTGGCCATGACCTCGGACACCATGCCGCTGCCCAAGCTGCAGGACATGGTGGATACGCGCGTGGCGCAGAAGATTTCGCAGTTGCAGGGGGTGGGGCTGGTCAGCATCAGCGGCGGGCAGCGCCCGGCGGTGCGTATCCAGGCCAACCCGACCGCGCTGGCCGCGCTCGGCATGTCGATCGATGACCTGCGCACGGCCATCGGCAGCGCCAACGTCAACGGCGCCAAGGGCAGCTTCGACGGCCCCGCGCGCGCCTCCACCATCGACGCCAACGACCAGCTCAAGTCCGCCGACGAGTACCGCCAGATCATCGTGGGCTACCAGAACGGCGCGCCGATCCGCATCACCGACGTGGCCAATATCGTCGACGGCCCCGAGAACAGCCGGCTGGCGGCGTGGGCCAACGACAAGCCGGCCATCGTGCTGAGCATCCAGCGCCAGCCCGGCGCCAACGTGATCGAGGTGGTGGACCGCATCAAGGGGCTGCTGCCGCAATTGCAGAGCTCGCTGCCGGCCTCGGTCAAGGTGCAGCTGCTGACCGACCGCACCACCACCATCCGCGCCTCGGTGCGCGACGTGGAGTTTGAACTGCTGCTGGCGGTCGCGCTGGTGGTGATGGTGATCTTCGTCTTCCTGCGCAACGTGCCGGCCACCATCATCCCTGGCGTGGCGGTGCCGCTGTCGCTGGTGGGCACCTTCGGGGTGATGTACCTGGCGGGCTTCTCGATCAACAACCTGACGCTGATGGCGCTGACCATCGCCACCGGCTTCGTGGTGGACGATGCGATCGTGATGATCGAGAACATCATGCGCTACATCGAGAAGGGCGATTCGCCCATGGAGGCGGCCCTCAAGGGGTCCAGGCAGATTGGCTTCWCCATCATCTCGCTGACCTTCTCGCTGGTGGCCGTGCTGATCCCGCTGCTGTTCATGGGCGACGTGGTGGGGCGGCTGTTCCGCGAATTCGCCATCACGCTGGCGGTATCGATCCTGATCTCGGCGGTGGTCTCGCTGACGCTCACGCCGATGATGTGCGCGCGCCTGCTGCACCATGTGCCCGAAGAGAAACTCTCGCGGTTCCACCGGGCCACCGGGCGCTTCTTCGACAACGTGATCGCCAGCTACGGGCGCGCCCTGGACTGGGTGCTGGACCGCCAGCAACTCACGCTGCTGGTCGCCGTCGGCACGCTGGTGCTGACCGTGCTGCTGTACATGCTGGTGCCCAAGGGCTTCTTCCCGGTGCAGGACACCGGCGTGATCCAGGGCATTACCGAGGCTTCCCAGACTACGTCCTTCCCCGCCATGGCGCTGAAACAGCAGGCGGTGGCGAAAGTGGTGCTGGAAGATCCCGCGGTGGAAAGCCTGTCCTCCTTCATCGGCGTGGACGGCACCAACACCACGCTCAACGCCGGGCGCCTCTTGATCAACCTGAAGCCCAAGGACCAGCGCCGCGATTCCATCGAGGACGTGACGCGCCGGCTGCAGGCCGCGGTCGACAAGCTCGGCGGCGTCTCGCTCTACACCCAGCCGGTGCAGGACCTGACCATCGAGGACCGCGTGTCCCGCACCCAGTACCAGTTCACCGTGCAGGATCCGGACCCCGTCACGCTGGCCACCTGGGTGCCCAGGCTGGTGGAGCGCCTGAAACAGGAGCCCGAACTGCGTGACGTGGCCAGCGACCAGCAGAACAACGGCCTGCGCGCCTACGTGGATATCGACCGCGACGCCGCGGCGCGCTTCGGCATCACCACCGCGGTGATCGACAGCGCGCTGTACAGCGCATTCGGCCAGCGGCTGGTGTCGACCATCTTCACCCAGTCGAGCCAGTACCGTGTGGTGCTGGAAGCCATGCCCGAGTTCCGCACCGATCCGCGGTCGCTGGCGGAACTGCGCCTGCCCTCGTCCTCGGGCGGGCAAGTGCCGCTTGGCGCGTTCGCGCGCATCAGCGAGCGCACCGGCCCGCTGGTGATCAACCATCAGGGCCAGTTCCCCTCCGCCACCATTTCGTTCAATCTGTCGCCCGGCGAATCGCTCGGCGCGGCAGTGGACAAGATCACCAAGGTGGAGCACGAAATCGGCCTGCCGATCTCCATGCAGACCGAATTCCAGGGCGCGGCGCTGGCATTCCGTGCCTCGTTGTCCAACACGCTGTGGCTGATCCTGGCGGCGGTGATCACGATGTACATCGTGCTGGGCGTGCTCTACGAGAGCACCATCCATCCGGTGACCATCCTCTCCACCCTGCCCTCGGCCGGCGTGGGCGCGCTGCTGGCGCTGCTGGTCTCGGGCCAGGACCTGGGCATCATCGCGATCATCGGCATCATCCTGCTGATCGGTATCGTCAAGAAGAACGCCATCATGATGATCGACTTCGCGCTGGACGCGGAGCGCGAGGGTGGCATGGCGCCGCGCGAGGCGATCTTCCAGGCCTGCCTGCTGCGTTTCCGCCCGATCCTGATGACCACCATGGCGGCATTGCTGGCCGCGCTGCCGCTGATGCTCGGCACCGGCATCGGGTCCGAGCTGCGCCGCCCGCTGGGCATCACCATGGTGGGCGGCTTGCTGGTCAGCCAGGTGCTGACGCTGTTCACCACGCCGGTGATCTACCTGGCGTTCGACAGCCTGGCAATGCGCCTCAAGGACTGGCGCCGGCGCCGTTATGGCGACACCGGCGATGGCGACCAGACCGGCGGCCCCGCCCCCGAGCCGAGGCCGTGATGAACCTGTCGGCTACCTTTATCCATCGGCCGGTCGCCACCGCGCTGCTGACCATCGGCATCCTGCTGGCGGGGCTGGCGGCGCTGCGGCTGCTGCCGGTGTCGCCGCTGCCGCAGGTGGACTTCCCCACCATCTCGGTGTCCGCCTCGCTGCCCGGCGCCAGCCCCGAGACCATGGCCGCCACCGTGGCCACGCCGCTGGAGCGCGCGCTGGGCGCCATCGCCGGCGTCACCGAGATCACCTCCAGCAGCTCGCTGGGCTCGACCCGCGTCACGCTGCAGTTCGAGCTGTCACGCGATATCGACGGCGCCGCGCGCGACGTGCAGGCTGCCATCAACGCCTCGCGCGCCACGCTGCCCACCAGCCTGCCGAGCAACCCGACCTACCGCAAGGTCAACCCGGCCGACGCGCCGATCATGATCATCGCGCTGACCTCGCCCACCATGACGCGCGGCYAGCTCTACGATGCGGCCTCGACCATCCTGGCGCAGAAGATGTCGCAGATCGAGGGCGTCGGGCAAGTCACCATCGGCGGCTCTTCGCTGCCGGCGGTGCGGGTGGAGCTCAACCCCACCGCGCTCAACAAATACGGCATCTCGCTGGAGGATGTGCGCAACACCATCAGCGCCACCAACGCCAACCGTCCGCTCGGCTCGCTGGAAAACGCCACCACCAACTGGCAGGTCTACGCCAACGACCAGGCCATGAAGGCGGCGGACTATATGCCGCTGATCGTGCGCTACGCCACGCCGGGCACGTTTTCCTCGGCCTCGGCGGGCGCGCTGATCGCCAGCACCGCCAACGCCACCGCGGGCGGCGGCGTCAGCACCAAGACCGTCAACGGCGTCACCACCACCACGCYGACCACCAGCAGCGGCACCACCACCATCAGCACCGGCGCCACCGGCGGCAACGGCAGCAGCAGCGGCCCGAACGCCTTCGCCGTGCCGGTGCGGCTGTCTGACGTGGCCAGGGTGACCGATTCGGTGCAGGACGTGCGCAACGCCGGCTCCGCCAACGGCCAGCCCTCGGTGCTGCTGGTGCTCAACCGTTCCCCCGGCGCCAACATCATCGAGACCGTGGACCGGGTCAACGAGGTGCTGCCGTCGCTGCAGCAGATGATTCCGTCCGCCATCAAGATGGAAGTGATGATGGACCGCACCCCCACCATCCGCGGTTCGCTGCGCGAGGTGGAGCACACGCTGATGATCTCGGTGGCGCTGGTGATCATGGTGGTGTTCCTGTTCTTGCGCAATGCGCGCGCCACGCTGATTCCCAGCGTGGCGGTGCCGGTGTCGCTGATCGGCACCTTCTCGGTGATGTACCTGGCCGGCTTCTCGCTCAACAACCTGTCGCTGATGGCGCTGACCATCGCCACCGGTTTCGTGGTCGATGACGCCATCGTGGTGCTGGAGAATATCTCGCGGCATATCGAGGAGGGCATGAAGCCGCTCGAAGCCGCGCTCAGGGGGTCGCGCGAGGTAGGCTTCACCGTGCTGTCGATGAGCCTGTCGCTGATCGCGGTGTTTATCCCGCTGCTGATGATGGGCGGCATCGTCGGACGCCTGTTCCAGGAGTTCGCCATCACCTTGTCGGTGGCGATCCTGGTATCGCTGGTGGTCTCGCTGACCGCCACGCCGATGATGTGCGCGCGCCTGCTCAAGCCGGTGAAGCCGGAACAGCAGGGCCGCTTCTACCGCGCCAGCGAACGCGTGTTCACCTGGATGCACGACCTGTACGCGCGCACCCTGGCCGTGTCGCTGCGCCACAGCGTGCTGGTGTGGCTGGTGTTGCTGGCCACCATCGGCCTCAATGTCTGGCTCTACACGATCGTGCCCAAGGGCTTCTTCCCGCAGCAGGACACCGGGCGCCTGATCGGCTTTATACGGGCCGACCAGGCCACCTCGTTCCAGGCCATGCGGCCCAAGCTCGATAACTTCATCAAGATCGTGCAGTCCGACCCGGCGGTGGTCAACGTGACGGGCTTCACCGGCGGTTCGCAGCGCAATACCGGCCAGATGTTCGTCACGCTCAAGCCGATTTCGGAGCGCGACTCGGCCGACGCCATCGTGGCCCGGCTGCGCGTCAAGCTGGCCAAGGAGCCCGGTGCCAGCCTGTTCCTGACCTCGGTGCAGGACAYCCGCATCGGCGGCCGGCAAAGCAGTTCGGCTTACCAGTTCACGCTGCAGTCGGACGATCTCGACGTGCTGCGCGAGTGGGAGCCCAAGGTGCGCGCGGCCATCTCCAACCTCAAGGGGCTGGAGGATGTCGATACCGACACCAACGACAAGGGCCTGCAGACCTCGGTCATCATCGACCGCGACACCGCTTCGAAGCTCGGCGTCACCGCGCAGCAGATCGATGCCGTGCTCAACGACGCCTTCGGCCAGCGCCTGGTGTCCACCATCTACCACCCGCTCAACCAGTACCGGGTGGTGATGGAACTCAGCCCCGAGTATCTGCAGGGCCCGCATGCGCTCAACGATATCTATGTAGTCACCGGCGGCGGCAAGCAGGTGCCGCTGTCGGCCTTCGCGCGGTTCGCGCCCACCAGCACGCCGCTGGGCGTCAACCACCAGGGCCAGTTCGCCGCCTCCACCATTTCCTTCAACCTTGCCGAGGGCGTCTCGCTGTCGCAGGCCACCGACATGGTCAAGGCGGAGATGGCGCGCATCGGCGTGCCGGAGACGCTGCAGGCCAACTTCCAGGGCAGCGCCAAGGCCTTCCAGGACTCGCTCAAGAGCCAGCCGCTGCTGATCCTGGCCGCGCTGATCACCATCTACATCGTGCTCGGCATGCTGTACGAGAGTTACGTGCATCCGCTCACCATCCTGTCCACCCTGCCATCGGCGGGCGTCGGCGCGCTGCTGGCGCTGCTGGCCTCGGGCACGGACTTCAGCATCATCGCGCTGATCGGCGTGATCCYGCTGATCGGCATCGTCAAGAAGAACGCCATCATGATGATCGACTTCGCCATCGATGCCGAGCGGCGCGAGGGCCTGTCGCCGCGCGATGCCATCTACCGCGCCTGCCTGCTGCGCTTCCGCCCCATCCTGATGACCACGATGGCTGCCTTGCTGGGCGCCATCCCGCTGGCGATCGGCCGCGGCGACGGCGCCGAACTGCGCGCGCCGCTGGGCATCTCCATCGTCGGCGGGCTGGTGGTCAGCCAGTTGCTCACGCTGTACACGACGCCCGTGGTCTACCTGACGCTGGACCGCTGGCGCCTGAAGGTGAAAGCCTGGCGCCAGCGCCGTTCGGCCGTGCCCCCGGCCACGGCCAGCCTCGAACCCTGAATGCGATCCATGAACGCTCTTCTCCGCCTCCCTACCCTTTCCTTCCCGGCGACCGCGATGACGGTGGCGTGCGCCCTGCTGCTGGCCGGCTGCGCCGTGGGGCCCGACTACAAGCGCCCCGATGCGCCGTCCACGCCGACCTTCAAGGAGGCACCGGCCGACGCCTCGCAGTGGGGCGAGTGGAAGCCGGCCGAACCGCAGGACACCAGCGAGCGCAGCAACTGGTGGGCGGTGTTCGCCGATCCGGAGCTCGACAAGCTGATGGCACAGGTGCAGGTCGCCAACCAGAACATCAAGGCATCCGAGGCGCAGTACCGGCAAGCGCTGGCGGCGCTGGAATCGGCGCGCGCGGGCTACTTCCCGACCGTGAACGCATCGGCCGGACTCGACCGCACGCGCGGCAGCAACGGCCAGGTCGCCAACGGGCAGAGGGCCACGCTGTCGGCAAGCTGGGAAATCGATGTGTGGGGCCGTGTGCGCAGGCAGGTGGAAAGCAGCGAAGCCAGCGCGCAGGCCAGCCAGTCCGACCTGGCTTCGACATTGCTGTCGACCCAGTCCACGCTGGCGCAGAGCTATTTCCTGCTGCGCATCGCCGACCAGCAGAAGGCCTTGCTGGACCGCACGGTGACCGACTACGAGAAATCACTGCAGCTGGTACGCAACCAGTACGCAGCCGGCACCGCCCAGCGCTCCGACGTGCTGCAATCCGAGACCCAGCTCAAGAGCGCGCAGGCGCAGCAGATCGATATCCAGATCACGCGCGCGCAGCTGGAGCACGCCATCGCCATCCTGACAGGCAAGCCGCCGGCGGACCTCGCCATCACGCCGCAGGACTACGCCTCCGCCGTGCCGCGCGTGCCCATCGCGGTGCCGTCGGCGCTGCTGGAACGCCGGCCCGATATCGGCGCGGCCGAGCGCCGCATGGCCGCTGCCAATGCGCAGATCGGGGTGGCCCAGGCGGCTTATTACCCGACGCTGACGCTATCCGCCACCGGCGGTCTATCCGCCAGCACGCTGGCGCGCTGGCTGGCGCTGCCGGACCGCGTGTGGTCGATCGGCCCCGCGCTGGCCGGCACGCTGTTCGACGGTGGCCTGCGCAGCGCCGCCAAGGCGCAGGCGGTTGCCGCTTACGACCAGAGCGTGGCCAATTACCGCCAGACGGTGCTCTCCGCCTTCCAGGAGGTCGAGGATGGCCTCGCGGCCGCGCGCCTGCTGGAGCAGGAATCCGTGGTGCAGAACGACGCGCTGCGTTCGGCGCGCGACGCGCTGGCCCTCGTCAACAACCGCTACCGCGCCGGCACCGCGAGCCTGCTGGATGTGCTGACGGCGCAAACCACCGCCTACACCGCGGAGCGCACCGCGCTGACCATCGTAGGCCGCCAGTACACGACCAGCGCGGTGCTGATCAAGGCGCTGGGCGGCGGGTGGCATATCGAGACGGACAATGCGTCGAACGCGGCGCCGGCTATGCCAGGTACCGTGCCAGCCGCACCGGCCCCTGGCGGCATGCCACCGCCCGCCGGAACGCAAGGCGCCGCGCCGGCACCGGCAATCGCACCGGCGCGCTCCGCCGCCAGCGTGGCCGCGCGGCGGTAGCCGTCGCTGGCATCCGGTGGCGTTGCGCCGCCCTATGCCGGCGGAAAACGCACCCGCACCAGCAGGCCATTGCCGCCCTCGCCCTCCAGCAGCGCCAGCGTGGCGCCGTGCGCGGCGGCAATGTCGCGCACGATGGTGAGACCGAGCCCGGAGCCGCCCGGGTTCGCCTCCCCCGCGGCGCTCAAACCGGCGGCCTTGCCGCGATAGAACGGCTCCAGTACCGCCGCGCGTTCCTGCAACGGAATGCCCGGGCCATCGTCTTCCACCTCCAGCACCACCGCTTCGCCAGCGCGATGGACGCGCGCCGTGGCGACGCCGTCCGATGGCGTGTAGCGCAGCGCGTTGTCGACCAGGTTGGTGACCAGTTCGTGCAGCAGGTCGGTGCCAAGCACCGGCAGCGCGCCCTCGCCCTCGAAACCCAGGTCGATGCGCCGCGCGCGGGCGGCGGGCGTGAGTTCGAGGCAGACTTCCCTCACCAGCGCCGCCAGGTCCAGCACGCGCGGTGTCTCCGCGCCGCCGTGCGCGGCGCGCGCCATCGACAGCAGGCGGTCGGCCAGCGCGGCCATGCGCGCGGTGCTGTCGGCCAGGCCCTGCGCGATGCGCCGCTGCTCGGCGGGATCGTGCTCACGCGCCGCCAGTTGCGCCTGCGTGTGCAGCACCGCGAGCGGCGTGCGCAACTGATGTGCCGCGTCGGCGATAAAGCGGCGCTGCGCGGCCAGCACCTGCTCCAGCCGCGCCATATAGCCGTTCATCGCCTCCACCAGCGGCGCCGTTTCGCGCGGCGCGCTATCGAGCGGCAGCGGCGTGGTGGCGCCGGGCTGGCGCTGCGCCACCTCGGCGCGCAGCGCATCGAGCGGCGCCAGCGCGCGCCGCGTGAACAGCCAGATCACGAGCACCACCGCCAGCACCAGCATCAACTGGCCCCACAGCACATCGAACAGGATGTTGCGCGTCAGCGCCTGGCGCGAGTCGAGGGTCTCGCCAACTTCGATCAACGCCATGCCGCCGTGCGTGCCGCTCGCGTCCATCACCGGCTGGCGCAGCGCGGCGATGCGGATCGGCTGGCCGCGGTAAGTGCGGTCGTAGAAACTCACCAGCGCGGGATAGAGCCTGGTGCGGGGCTGGCTGGCATCGAACGGCGGCAGGTCGTCGTAGCCCGAGACGAACTCGCCATGCACCCCGCTCACGCGATAGAACATGGTGGCGTTCATACCCACCTCGAAGGTATCGAGCGAGATATAGGGCACGTCCACGCGCACGCCTTCGGGTGTCAGCGTGATGCGCTCGGAGATATTGCGCGCGGAGGSCAGCAGCGTGCGGTCGTAGGCCAGGTCGGCTGACGCCAGCGCATTCGAATACGCCACCACGCCGTACACCGCCTGCAGCACCAGCATGGGCGGTATCAGCCACCACAGCAGGCGCGCGCGCAGGCTGGCGGGACGCCTGCGCGGCTCAGCCAACGCTGGGCTCCAGCACGTAGCCCAGCCCACGCAAGGTCACGATGGCCGCGCCGGAGCCTTCGAGCTTGCGGCGCAGGCGATGCACATAGACCTCGATCACATCGGGCTGGGTCTCGTCGGCCAGCGTGAAGATGCTGGCGTAGATCCGGTCCTTGCTGACGGTCTTGCCTGGCGGCGTCATCAGGATCTCCAGCACCGCGTGCTCGCGCGGCGTCAGCGCGAGCGGCACGCCGCCCACCTGGAAATGGCGCGACACCGTATCGAAGCCCAGGCCGCCGCAAACCACCAGCGGCGCCTCGGTCTGGCGCGCGCGGCGCAGCAGGGCCTTCACCGGCACCGGTGCCGCCCGCGTGCGTGCTGAACAGGAGGGATTCGGCGCTGGCCGCGTCGGCGGCGCGCTCCACGGTGAAATGCAGGGCGCGCAGCGCCTGCATCACCCAGGTGGCCAGTTCGTCGTGGTCTTCGACCAGCAGTACTCTCATGGAAGGTTCTTCTCCTGCGCTTCTGGCACTCCGTTATGCCTGATTTTCTCACCGGCAGCCAGCGGATTTGCCCGGGATTTCCCGGTAAGCTGTCTGCCGCGTTGTCGTTCTATCCCGTCGTCCGGCCCCATCCCAGGAGAATCCATGAGCATCGTCCCGGCCGCCCTGCGTCTCGCTTGCGCCGCGCTCGCCCTCGGGGCGGTTTGCGCGCATGCGTCCCCCACGCCGGAGTGCATCGTGCCCGCCAAGCCCGGCGGCGGCTTCGACCTGACCTGCAAGCTGGCGCAGCGAGCGCTGCTGGAAGCCGGACTGACCGAGCAACCGATGCGGCTGGTCTACGTGCCGGGTGGCATCGGCGCCGTGGCCTACAACAGCATCGTGGCGCAGCGCCCCGCCGAGCCCGATACGATCGTCGCCTTCTCCGGCGGCTCGCTGCTGGCGCTGGCCGAGGGCARGTTCGGCAAGTATGGCGTGGCCGACGTGCGCTGGGTCGGCGCGCTCGGCACCGACTACGGCATGATCGCGGTGCGCGCCGATTCGCCTTACAAGACCTTGAAGGACCTGGTGGCCGCGCTGAAGTCGGACCCCGACCAGGTACTGTTCGGTGCCGGTGGCACCATCGGCAACCAGGACTGGATGAAGGCCGCGCTGGTGGCCAGGCAGGCCGGCGTTGGCTACAAGCGCATGCGCTTCGTGGGCTTCGAAGGTGGCGGCGAGGCCTTCACGGCACTGCTGGGCGGGCACGTGCAAGCGGTGTCGGGCGACGTCTCCGAAGCCGCGATGCAACTCGGCGCAGGCGGGATCCGCATCCTCGCCGTGCTGGCCGAGCGGCGCCTGCCGGGCAGGCTTGCCAGCGTGCCGACGGCGCGCGAGCAAGGCTACGACATCACCTGGCCCATCCTGCGCGGCTTCTACATGGGCCCGAAGGTCGCGCAGGCCGACTACCAGCGCTGGGCTGGCCGCTTCGAGCGCCTGCAGGCAAGCCCGGCATTCGCCCGGCTGCGCGCGGAGCAAGGCTTGTTCCCCGCCGATCTGGGCGGCGCGGCGTCGCTTGACGCCTATGTGAAGGACACCGTGCAACGCTACGGCACGCTGGCGAAGGAGTTCGGCCTGGTCCGCTAGGCGGCGGCGTGCGCGAGCCTCCGGAGTAGCGGCCCTATGCCGGCCGCTTCTCCGGACGCGGCAGCGGCTGCTTGCTCACCCGTTCCTTGAGCCACGTAGCGGCCTTGCCGAGCGGCCGCTGCTTGTGCCACACCAGCTCCATCGCCACCGGCCAGTCCTGGTCGTCGAACTCCAGCACCGGCGACACCAGTTGCGCCGCGGCCGGCGAATTGGCCGCCACGTGCCAGGGCACGAAGGCCCAGCCCAGCCGGCGCTTGACCAGTTCGACGATGACCCACTGGCTCTCCACCCACCAGACTTCGGCGGCCACGCGCAGCCGCATTTTTTCCTCGCTATCGCTGCGGGTCGCCACCATCAGTTGCCGGTAGCGTTTCAGTTCCTCCCAGCCCACGCGCTGGTCCGCGAGCGCGTGGTCGGGCGCGCAGATGATCTGCATCGGCACCCAACCCAGCGCACGGAAGCCCAGCTCCGGCGGCAACACCTCCTGGCGCCACATCAGGCCCAGGTCGGCGGAACCGGCCAGCACCAGCCGGCTGACATCCTCCATCAAGGGAAACAGCAGCTCCAGTTCCACCGCCGGGAAGCGCGCCGAGAACTCTTCGAGCAGCACGCCCAGGGTTTCCTCCGGATACAGCTCATCCACCGCCAGCACCAGGCGGCTCTCGACGCCTTCGCCCAGGCTCTTGGCCACACCGCGGAAATGCTCGCAACGCTCCAGGATCACCCGTGCTTCGGCCAGCAGGCGTTCGCCCGCGGCGGTCAGGGTCGGATAGCGGCCGGCACGGTCGAACAGTTGATTGCCGAGATCGATTTCCAGGTTGGCCACGGCCGCGCTGACCACCGACTGCGCCTTGCCCAGGCGGCGCGCGGCGGCGGAAAAAGAACCGCACTCGGCGGCGGCCGCGAAGGCCTGCAATTGTTCCAGGGAAAGGCTCATGGGATTCCTGATGGCGCGATGCCGTCACAACCATCGTTTTTAGCGATGGATACCAACTTGGCTATGCCACGATTATAGATAGAATGGCCTGCATTGACGCCAGACAGGAAGTATCATGCGCAGCACCAAGGACAGAATCCGCCACACCATCGGCTTTGAACTGATCGGCCTGCTGATCTTCGCGCCGGTGGGCAGCTGGCTATTTGGCTTCGCCCTGCACCAGATGGGCATCATTGCGGTGGTGGCATCGGTGATCGCCGCCGGCTGGAATTATCTTTACAACCTGCTGTTCGACAAGGCCATGCTCCGGTTCACCGGACAATTGCGCAAGCCGGTGGCCGTGCGCGTGCTGCATGCCATCCTGTTCGAACTGGGCCTGCTGGTGGTGTTCCTGCCGATGGTGGCCTGGTACCTGGACATGAGCTTGCTCGATGCCTTCATCATGGATATCGCGGTGGCGGCGTTCTACGTGGTTTATGCCTTCATCTACAACTGGGCGTACGACGCCGTGTTCCCCGTTGGCGCTGGCGCCCGGACCAGCACGAAAACAAAGGCTGTCGGGGAATCCGCCTGAGCGGCGCCCCTCCGAAAGCAAAAAGCGGATGCCACCGGCATCCGCTTTTTGCTTTGTAACGGCCTGGAACGTATGCCGGCCGGCAGCTTGTCCTGCTCACTTCCGGTCGGGGGTCGCCACATTACCGACCACGCCACCCAGGGCCGCGCCACCGATGGTGGCCGCCGGCCCGCCGATCAGGGCCGCACCGGCGACGCCGCCGACGCCTGCGCCAATGGCCGTATTGCGCTGCTTGGGAGTCATGTCGGCACAGCCCGCCACGCTAAGCAGGGTGGCAAGCAGGAGAGACAGGGTCACGGTACGCATGATGGGGCTCCTTGATGGATTGGCTTTGCGCCTGGCAATGCACCCATGCATTGCGGCAGTTGCTTTCAGTATGGATGCCGGGTAAGTCACGCGCGACCGGCAAGGGGCCTAACCTCTTGTCAGAGGAATCCCACAAGCTTCCACACAGGCTTGCCCCGGCATGCCCGGTATTGCGGGTTTCTCCCCACGTTTCAGAGCTTGATGCGATCATCCATTTAGTTATACTACATAACAATATTGCTGCTTGCCGCCGACCCTGCATGAGGGACCCACGCGGCGCGGGCAATCCATAACAAGCTGTGGAGACAACATCATGAAGATCGCGATAGCCGGCGGCGGCATCGGCGGCCTGACGCTGGCACTGCTTTGCCACCGGCACGGCATCGAGGCCGAGGTCTGGGAAGCCAGCGAAACGCTGCGCCCGCTCGGCGTGGGCATCAACCTGCTGCCGCACGCCGTGCGCGAGCTGGCGGAACTGGGGCTGCTCGATGCGCTGGCCGAACTGGCGGTGCAGACCTCATCACTGTCTTACTACAACAAGCTGGGCCAGCGCATCTGGCACGAGCCGCGCGGGCGCGCGGCGGGCTACGACCTGCCCCAGTTTTCCGTTCATCGCGGCGAATTCCAGATGCTGCTCTACCGCACGGCGGTGGAACGCCTGGGCGCCGATCGCGTGCACACCGGGCATACTTTCGAATCGGTGGTGAGCACCGGTGCGCGCGCCGGCGAGCCGGTGGCGTTCACGCTGTGCCGTCGCAGCGACAACGCCGAAGTCACGGCCCGGGCCGATGTGCTGGTGGGCGCCGACGGCATCCACTCCGCGGTGCGCCGCCACTTCTATCCGCAGGGCGACGCGCCGCGCTTCTCGCGCCGCACGCTGTGGCGTGCCGTCACCGAAGCGCCGCCGTACCTGGACGGCAGCTCGATGTTCATGGCGGGCCACCAGGACCAGAAGTTCGTGGCCTACCCGATCTCCGAACCGCTGCGCCGCCAGGGGCGCTCGCTGGTCAACTGGATCGCCGAGCTGCGCGTGCCCGACCACGTCTCGGACACACCACCGCGCAGCGACTGGAACAAGCAGGTCGACAAGTCCGTGTTCAGCGCGGCCTTTGCGAACTGGCGCTGGAACTGGATCGATATTCCCGCGCTGATCGACGGCGCCGAAGCCATCTACGAATTCCCCATGGTCGACAAGGACCCGCTGCCGCGCTGGACCTTCGACCGGGTGACGCTGCTGGGCGACGCCGCCCACCCGATGTACCCGATCGGCTCCAACGGCAGCGCCCAGGCCATCCTGGATGCGCGCTACCTGATGGACAGCCTGCTGGCCAACGGCGCGCCGCGCGATGCGTCCGGCGCCGGCTACGCACTGCGCGAGTACGAGGCGGAGCGGCTGCCGCGCACCGCCGCCATCGTCCTGCGCAACCGCCTGAACGGGCCCGAGCAGGTCATGCAGCTGGCCGAGCAGCGCGCGCCGCAAGGCTTCAGCGATATCGACGCCGTGATACCGCGCGCGGAGCTCGAAGCCATCGCATTGCGCTACAAGCAGCTCGCCGGCTTCGACCGGCAGTCGCTGCAGGCACCTGCGCGCTAGCCCACTGCTTCGCCCCTCGCATTACGCCCAACGACCGGCCCCGAGAAGCCGGCGTTATCACAAGGAAAAAAGGAGACATCGTGCCGCGCCCCAGCCCTATCCGCCCCGCTACCGCTGCCCGCCTCGCGCTGGCCGTGGCCGTAACCCTTGCCGCCGCGCCCGCGCTGGCCGACGTGACTGTCGGTGTCAGCATCTCGTCGACAGGCCCCTCGGCTTCGCTCGGCATCCCGCAGAAGAACAGCATGCCGCTGCTGCCGGAGACCATCGGCGGCGAGAAGATCCGCTACGTGGTGCTGGACGACGGCTCCGACCCCACCCAGGCCACCAAGGTGGCGCGGCGCTTTGTCAGCGAAGACAAGGTCGACATCATCCTCGGTTCGTCGGCGGTGGCGCCGTCGATCGCGATCGCCGAAGTCGCCGACGAGAGCCAGACCGTGCAGCTGGCATTCTCGCCCATCGAACTCAAGCCCGGCCGTGGCGAATGGACCTATCGGCTGGCGCAGCCGGTCAGGCTGATGGCCGAAGCCGTGGCGGAAGCGGCGCACGCCAGGGGCGTCAAGACCATCGCCTTCATCGGCTTTGCCGACGCCTACGGCGAGACCTGGCTCAAGGAGTTCACCGCCGCCGCCACCGCGCGCGGCATCCGCCTCGTCGCCACCGAACGCTATGCGCGCTCGGATGCCAGCGTGACCGCGCAAACGCTCAAGCTGATCGCCGCCCATCCCGACGCGGTGCTGATCGCGGGCGCCGGCACCGGCGCCGCCCTGCCGCACACCACGTTGCGCGAGCGCGGCTACGCGGGCCCGGTCTACCACACGCACGGCGCCGCCACCAAGGACCTGATCCGCATCGGCGGCAAAGCCGTGAACGGCTCCATCCTCCCGGCCGGGCCGGTGATCGTGGCCGAACAACTGGCGGACAACGCCGCGGTGAAAAAGCCAGGGCTGGACTATGTGGGCCGCTATGAAAAGCAGTACGGTCCCGAGAGCCGCACCCAGTTCGGCGCGCACCCCTACGATGCCGGCCTGGTGCTGCAGCGCATCGTGCCGGTGGCGCTCAAGCAGGCGAAGTCGGGCACGCCGGAATTCCGCAAGGCACTCAAGACGGCGCTGGAGACCGAGCGCAATATCGTGGTCTCGCACGGGGTGCTGAACTACACGGCGCAGGACCATTTCGGCTTCGACACGCGTGGCCGCGTGCTGCTGACCATCGACAACGGCAACTGGAAGCTGCTGAAATGACCACGCCCCTGGTTAGCGACGCGCTGCCCGCCCCCACGCTGGAACATGTGGCCGACTTCAGCTTCCGGCTGGCGCCGGCCACCGAGGTGGGCGCGAGCGCGCTGGGCAACCGCCGGGTGATCCCCATCCTGGACGGCGCGGTCAGCGGGCCGCGCCTGCAAGGGCGCATCCTGCCCGGCGGCGCTGACTTCCAGCTGGTACGGCATGACACGGGCAACGGCATCGCCGTGGCCGATATCGAAGCGCGCTACGTGCTGGAGACCACCGACGGCGCGCGCATCTACATCGTCAACGCCGGCTTGCGCAGCGGCCCCGGCGAGCTGATCGCGCGGCTCGGCGCCGGCGAGCTCATCGATCCGCGCCTGATTTACTTCCGCACGGCGCCGCGCTTCGAAACGGCATCGCCCGGTTACGACTGGCTCATGCAGCACCTGTTCGTCGCCACCGGCGCCCGCTATCCCGACCGGGTGGAAATGCGGTATTTTCGCGTCATCTGATCCCGTTTCATTCGACCGACGCCAAGGCATCATGACCACAGCAAAGGCGCGCCCGCGCCGCAGCCGCGACGCCCCCGATCCCGCCGGCGCCAGCCAGGCGGCCGACACCATCGGCGGCTTCGACCCACATATCCCCAACATCGACTACGGCGTGCTGGACAGCCTGGTCGGCTACGCCATCCGCCGCGCGCAGATCCGCATCTACGAGGACTTCGTCCAGTCGCTGGCGCAGTGGCACATCACGCCGCCGCGTTTCTCCGCGCTGGTGATCATCTCGCGCAACCCGCATCTCAAGCTGACCGAACTGGCCAGCATCCTGGGCATCGCGCGCTCCGGTGCGGTGCTGCTGGTCGATGCGCTGGAAGACATGAAGCTGGTTGCACGCCGTCCCGCGCCGCACGACCGCCGGGCCTACAGCCTGGTCCTGACGCCAGCGGGCCGCCGCACGCTGGAGGCCGCCACCACTGCGGTGTGCGCGCATGATGCGCGCGTCGCGGCCGCGTTATCGGCGCAGGAGCAGGATACGCTGCGCGCGCTGCTCGGCAAGCTGGCGCCGCCCTGTCCCGCCTGCATGGCCCAGCCGGCACCACCCGCGAGCCTCACGGAAATCTGAACTTCGCGTCATCCGCGCTCATGCCCATGCGTTAACATGGGCACCATGCCGAAACGCCCTTCCCCATTCCTTCACCGCCTGTTGCCGCTTTGCGCCGCCGGGCTGCTATGCATCGGCGGCCTGCCCGCCGCCACAGCCAAGGCCACCGTCCACAAGGCCAAAGCCTCCCACGCCGCTAACACGCCGACAGAACAGGCGGAGCCGCGATCGGGCCTGCCGGCCAGCGTGACGGGCGCGCTCAAGCGCGCACACGTGCCAGCCTCGGCCGCCAGCTTTTATGTGATCAAGGTCGGCGCGCAGGCGCCCCGCGCAAGCTGGAACGCACAGACGCCAATGAACCCGGCCTCGACCATGAAACTGGTCACCACCTTTGCCGGCCTGCAGTTGCTCGGCCCCGGCTATCGGTGGCAAACCTCGCTCTACGCCGACGGCCAGCCAGGCGCCGACGGCACCATCAACGGCAACGTCTACCTGCGCGGCCAGGGCGATCCCAAGCTGGTGCCGGAAGAAATGGCCAAGCTGGTCGCCAAGGCCCGCGCCGCGGGCGCCACCACCATCAATGGCGACCTGGTGCTGGACCGCAGCTACTTCGACTCCGCCATCGACAACGGCGCCACCATCGACGGCGAGACCYAGCGCGCCTACAACGTCAGCCCCGACGCGCTGCTGTATGCCTTCAAGACGCTGTCGTTCACCATCACGCCCGACCCGGCCAGCCAGTCGGTAGCGGTATCGGTCACGCCCGCGCTGGCGCAGCTCAAGCTGGACAACCGCCTGGCGCTGTCCAACGGAAAATGCGGTGACTGGTCGGCACGCGCCCGGCCCTCCGTCACGCAACAGCCCGACGGCACCGTGCTGGCTTCCTTCGACGGCAGCTACGCCGCCGACTGTGGCGAACACGTCGTTAATATCGCCACCCTCTCGCACAACGAATTCACCTGGGGCGGCTTCGTCGCCGAATGGCAATTCGCCGGCGGCCGCTTCACCCACCAGCCGGCGCTGCGCATGGGCCGCCCCCCGCGCGGCGCCTTCCTGCTCGCACGCCACTACGGCCAGCCGCTCTCCGATATCGTGCGCGACATCAACAAGTTCTCGAACAACGTGATGGCCCGCCAGCTCTATCTGACCATCGGCGCCGAGATGGATCGCAGCGGGCCTGCCAGCACCRCGCGCTCGGAGAAAGTGGTGCAACGCTGGCTGGCACGCCAGGGGCTGACCATGCCGGACCTGGTACTGGACAACGGTTCAGGGCTTTCGCGCGAAGAACGGATCAGCGCGTACGATATGTCGCGGTTGTTGCAGCAGGCGCTTGCCAGCGAGGTTGGGCCGGTGTTGATCGATTCGCTGCCCATACTTGGGGTGGACGGCACGTTGCGTAACCGGCTGACTAAGGCCGGCGCGGCCGGCAATGCGTATATGAAGACGGGGACGTTGAATGATGTGCGGGCGCTGGCGGGGTATGTGGATGCCCTGAACGGGGATCGGTATGTGGTGGTGAGTTATATCAACCATGCGAATGCAGCGCAGGCGCGGGATGCGCATGATGCGTTGTTGCAGTGGGTTTATCAGGGGGCGCCTTAAATTAAGGTTTTTTAGGGCGGGTGGCTTTGGCGGTGGGTGGTGTGAGCTGCAAAACCGTTGGTTTTTGATTGCTGGGTTGGGGGTGGTTTTGGCGGTGTTGGTTGTTGCACCCAACAGCGTACGAC
>NZ_JBFTLX010000263.1:0-9985 GCF_056396665.1 Cupriavidus sp. 05T313
GTGTTACGGCAAAACGCCCATGCGCACCTTCCTCGACTCGCTGGAACTCGCCAAGGAGAAACTGATCCCGCATTGAGTCGCGCTTCTCGATTCAACAGCCCGACTATCTGTCAGATCGAGTCCCAGCTAATACATGATTCGCTTGTGCTTGATTTCGTCGCCCCCTCTCGAACTAGGTCATGGCAGTGCCCCGAGGCCACCGCTTTGGTGTCGGCCAACCACTCGGTAGCGCTTTTTCCCAACCTTGCCGCTTGGGCGGCGCGCTTGCGCTATCGCTCCAGCCGCAACTGGCAAATCGCCGCCTCTTCCTGGCCCGGCGCGAGCCAGCGCAACCCCATGCCGTGGTGGATAGCATTTGGCAGGCCGAGCCAGGGCTCTACGCAGTAGTAGTCGGCGTCGACGTGCTCCGACCATGTGGTGACGGCGAACCACGGTACGCTGCCAGGCGGGTCCAGGTCGATCACCAGCTTGCGGCCCTGAGGGGCAGCGGCGTTGGGCGGCATCGCCAGCGCACAGGCGCGCGGCGCGGCAAGCCGCGGCTGCAGGACGTGGAAGGTGTCTTGCAGGCGCAGGTCATCGAGCCGATACGCCGCGGCACCTGGGCCGCTGGATGCCGGCGAGCCATCCGCTCGCTGATGCATCAGGGTCGCGGCCGGCATGGCCAGCCCGGATGCCCCGCGCGCCTGGTTAGCGAGCGCGAAATAGAAATGATGGCCGGCGTAATAGGGCAGCGGCTGTGCACCGGCATTGCGTGTGCGCAGCGTGGCTTCGAGCCCGTCTTCGAGCAGGCGGTAGGCGACCTCGAAACTGAAATCGAACGGGTAGGAAGCGCGCGTCGCATCCGAGGCTTGCAGCTCCATGGCAATGCTGCGTCCCGGCTCGTGCCGCGTGACCGCGAAGGGCAGGTCGCGCGCAAAACCGTGGTTCGGCATGGCGCGCACGGCGCCGCTGGCGTCTTTCCAGGCGCCCTGCGCACCGTCGGCGAAGTGCCTGGCGATGAAGGGGAATAGCAGGGGATTTCCACCGCGAACGCGGGCGGGCTGGGACCAGTCGGCGTTGTCCGGCCAGTAGAGCATGTCCTCGCCGCGATGTACCCAGCGCACCAGGCGGCCGCCGAACTGCGGGGCGAGCAGAAGGAAACTATCTTCGTTTCCGACCCGGATCAATGCCTGGCCCTGGAAGCGGGTATGGGAAAGGGGTTGCATGCAGAGGTTCCGGCGAATGCATATCGCTGCATCATAGCCGCCATTGCGTTGTCCGCGTGGGCGTGCCGCCGGCCGGGCGTCCGGGATGYATAATCATATGGCACCGGCCCGGTGCCGGGCCGGTACGCAGCGCCCCCGGCAAGTGCATGCGTGGCATGCCAGGTCCCCGGCGCATGCCACGCGCAGCGGACGGTGCTCCACATTCAACTGGCCCGCTGGTGGCGTGAATGTTGCGTCGCAGCGCAGTGCTTTTCCCCCCCAGCGAAAGGAGCTTGTCATGGCCGAGTCCCTCAACAAGTCCAGCGCGCCCGCCGGCGATCCCGCCGCGGACTCCACCCCGACGAAGTTTTCCCACGTGCGCTCGCAAGACACCGCCTTCGTCGACCAGGGTTTGCGCGATTTTTTCCTCTATCGGGATCTTGGCATTGCCGAGGCCACCGGCGGCAAGCTGCTGGTGCAACTGGTCAAGGCCAACCAGCCGCCCGAGCAGGGCACAGGCTGGCATCGCCATGAGGCGCAGTTCCATGTGGTGCTGATGCTCAAGGGATGGGCGCGCTTCATGTACGAGGACAAGGAGACGCTGGTGGCGACCGGCGATTGCGTCCATCAGCGCCCCGGCATCACCCACTACCTGTTCGATTACTCGCCGGACATGGAGTACCTGGAGATCGTGGGGCCGGCCGACTTCGGTACGGTCGAGGTGGAAGGCCCATGCGCGGTGCCCGCGGTGACACCGTGGCCGAAGGACCGCGACGCCGCCTAGCCGGGCTGCCCTGGAAGCGCGGGGTGCGCTCACGGGCTCGCGCGTTTCATGCGCTCATGTGTACGGCGTTGCGCACCAGCGGATAGACCTGCGTTTCCCAGCGCTTGCCGTTGAATACGCCGTAGTGGCCAACTCCGGTTTGCACATGGTGCATGCGCATATAGGGACGCAGGCTGCCGCACAGTTCCTGCGCGGCCATGGTCTGCCCGATGGCGCAGATATCGTCGCGCTCGCCTTCCACAGTGAGTAGCGCCGTGCGGTGGATCGCGTTCGTGTCCACGCGGCGCCCGCCCACTTCAAGCTGGCCCTGCGCCAGCAAGAAGCGCTGGAACACCATGCTCACGGTTTCGAGATAGAACTCCGCGCTCAGGTCCATGGTGGCGAAGTATTCCTCGTAGAACACCTGGATCGCATCGGCGCGGGCGTGATCGCCGTGGGCGCGAAGGTCGTAAAGATCGCGAAACGCCTGCTGGTGGCGTTCATGGTTCATGCTCATGAAGGCGATCAGCTGCATGAAGCCGGGATAGACGCGGCGCATCGCGCCGGCGAAACGCAGCGGCACGTAGCCGGTGAGCGAATTCTCGAACCATTCGATGGGCTGGCTGGTGGCGAGCTCGTTGACCTTGGTCGGGTTGATGCGCGCGTCGATGGGGCCGGCCATCAGGATCAGGCTGGGCGGCTGGGCAGGGTCATTGTCTTCCGCCATCAGGGCCACCGCGGCCAGCGCCGCCACGGTGGGTTGGCAAACCGCCATCAAGTGCGTGCCGCCGCCGAGGACGTGGAGAAAATCGATCAGGTGATAGACGAACTCGTCAAAGCCGAAGCGCCCGTGCAGCAACGAGACGTCGCGCGGGTTGTGCCAGTCGGTGATGTAGACGTCGTGGTCGCGCAACATGGTCTGCACGGTGCCCCGCAGCAGCGTGGCAAAGTGGCCCGACATCGGCGCCACCAGCAACACGCGCGGCTGGCCGGAGACGCCATGCTTGCGAAAGCGCAGCAGCGAGCAGAAAGGCGTGCTCGCGACCACTTCCTCGGTCACCTGTAACGGCGTGCCGCTTACGGCGACGCTATCAATGCCAAAGGCCGGGCGATGATGCGTCAGCCGGCTCAGCGCGAGCACTTCGCAGGCGGCGCGCGTGGCGCGCATCGGCTCGCATCCCGAGAGCCGCGAGTTCACTGCCAGCGCCGACGCCACGAGGTCGGCGACGCTGCAGGCGGGGTGCATAAGGTCCGCATAGCTCTGGTACACCTGGTACAGCATGGCTCACCCCTTTTTATGCGTTGGCCTCATTAGCCGCAATATGCGTGCCACGGCGATGTGGCTGGCATGAGGCTTGCGGGCTTGCCCGTATGGTGCAACGGGGTGACCTGTTCTGGTTCGTTTGCGGCGAGAGCGCCGCGCATGGGCGAAGCTTGCTGGCCTTTGCCAAGATCGCCGCCTCTTGCTGGTGCGGCGCGTTGCACCGTGCCAGTGCGGCGCCGCTGGAGCGCGTCGGGGCATGAGCAGCCGCTTGCGATGTGCGTGTTCGTCATGTGGGTCGACTACCCCCGGTAGCCTGGCGAAGTACGTAGGCGCAATACAAATGTCATCGCCATGATGTAGTACAAATTCATAGTAGAAGCAGCAAGCGCAAAGCACATAGCACGACACTGCACCGAGAGATACGGGCGCACCGTTCACTGGCACACACAACGGCATTCGCCCGCCATGCAACGGCTTTTCCAGGTGGCAAGGAGGCGGGATGGCAAGGACGACACTGACCATCAGCAGCAAAACGTATTCTTCATGGTCCCTGCGGGGCTGGCTGCTGGCCCGGTTCGCGGGACTGGAGTTTGAAGAAGTGCTGGTACCGCCCGACGACGCCGCGGCGCGCGCGGAAATCCTGCTGCTGTCGCCCTCCATCCTCGTTCCCCGGTTGCTGCATCAGGGCGTGACGGTGTGGGATACGCTGGCCATTGCCGAGTATCTCAACGAAGTCAGTCCCAAGGCCGGCCTGCTCCCGGAGGAGCGCGCAGCGCGCGCGCATTGCCGCGCCATCTGCGGAGAAATGCACTCAGGCTTCGCTGCCATGCGCTCGGCGCTGCCGATGAACCTGAAGGGGCACTTTCCCGGCTTCAAGGTGTGGTCGCGCGCGCAAGCCGACATCGACCGCATTACACAGATCTGGACCGAGTGCCTCACACAGTATGGCGGCCCTTACCTGTTCGGCGAAAAACGCACTATGGCCGATGCGATGTATGCGCCGGTGGTGACGCGCTTTGTGACCTATGGGGTTATGCTGGATCCCGCGCCGGTGGAATACTGCAAGCAGATCCTGGCGATGCCGGAGTTGCAGGAATGGATCGCGGACGCCAGGAAAGAGCCCGATGAAATCAGCGAGCTGGAAGTGGAGTTCTGATTCGCAGGCGCTGGGGATGAAAAAGGAACGGGCAAAGAAGAAGAGGGTGCGCCAGGGCGCACCCTCATTGTTTTACACCGGCGCGGATTCGCTCGCGCGCGCCGCGAGAAAATGCTCGGCGTAGGCAAAGTACCAGTCCAGCGTCTCCGGGTTGGCCATGGCATCGCGATTGGCGATCTTGTCCGGAGCGTGGCCCARCAGCAGCTTCTTGACCGGCACTTCCATCTTCTTGCCCGACAGCGTGCGCGGCACGCCGGGCACCTGCAGGATCTCGTTCGGCACATGGCGGGAAGACAGCGCGCTGCGGATGCGCGCGCGCATGATGTCACGCAGCGCATCGTCGAGCACCACGCCTTCGCGCAGCACCACGAACAGCGGCATGTAGGAGTCGCGGCCGAGGTACTCGAGATCCACCACCATGCTGTCGAGCACTTCCGGCAGATCTTCCACCACCCGGTACAACTCGCTGGTGCCCATGCGGATGCCGTGGCGATTGATGGTCGCGTCCGAGCGGCCGTAGATGATGGCGCCGCCATGCGCGGTGATCTTGATCCAGTCGCCGTGGCGCCAGACGCCGGGATAGGTATCGAAGTAACTGTCGCGGTAGCGCTTTCCGTCGGCGTCGCCCCACAGGAACAGCGGCATCGACGGCATCGGCGCCGCGCAGACCAGTTCGCCCACCTCTTCGGTCAGCGCGTGGCCGGCTTCGTCGAAGGCTTCCACTTTTGCGCCCAGGCAGCGGCACTGCATCTCGCCCGAGTAGACTGGCAGGATCGGGCAGCCCGCCACGAAAGAGCCTGCGAAGTCGGTGCCGCCGCTCATGGGCGCCAGCCAGATGTCGGCGCGCACGTGGCGGTAGATCCAATCGTAGGCTTCTGCAGGTAGCGGCGAACCGGTGGAGCCGAGCGCGCGCAGCCGGGACAGGTCGGCCAGGCGGGCCGGCTCGATGCCCGCCTTCATGCAACTGGTGAAGAACGCTGCGCCGGCGCCAAAGGCGGTGACGCCGGCGGCATCCACGAAGCGCCACAGCACCCCGGCGTCGGGCCAGACGGGGTTGCCGTCGTAGAGCGCGATGGTGGTGCCCAGCAGCAGCCCCGCTACCTGGGCATTCCACATGATCCAGCCGCTACTGCTGTACCAGTGGAAAACATCGTCCGGCCCGAGATTGTTGTGGAAGGCCATGAGCTTGAGCTGCTCGATGACGATGCCGCCGTGGCCGTGCACGATGGGCTTGGGCATGCCCGTGGTGCCGGAGGAGTAGACGATCCACAGCGGGTGGTCGAACGGTACCGGCTCAATCGCCAGCGGCACGCGATGTGCCAGTACGTCTTGCCACGCGTGGCGGTGCAGGCCGGGCGGCAGCGGGATCGTGCCTTCGCCGGGATTTCCCGCTGGCACCAGCACCAGGTCCGTGAGCGAGGGCAGGGCGGCGGCCAACTCGGCCAGTATCGGTGCACGGTCGTATGCCTTGCCGCCGTAGCCGTAGCCGTCCACGGCGATCAGCACCTTGGGTTCGATCTGGCGGAAGCGGTCGATCACCGCCACCTGCCCCATGTCGGGCGCGCAGCCCGACCAGATCGCGCCGAGGCTGGCGGTGGCCAGAAAGGCGACGACGGCGGCGGGGATGTTCGGCAGGTAGCCCGCCACGCGATCGCCGCGGGTGACGCCCATTTCGCGCAGGGCGTGCGCCAGCGAGGCTACCTGTTGTTCGAGCGCGTCCCAGCTAAGGTCCGTGACTTCAACGGATTCGCCGGCGTAGCGGATGGCCGCGCGCTGGCGGGCCGCGCCGCTGCCGGCATGGCGGAATACCTGCCGCACATAGTTCAGGCTCGCGCCCTCGAACCAACGCGCGCCGGGCATGGCGGCATTGCCGAGCACGCGCGCGGGCGACGTGTCGAAGCGCACGTCGAAGTAGGCGCGGATGGCGTCCCAGAAGGCCTCCAGGTCCGTCACCGACCACTGCCATAGCGCGGCATRGTCTGCGAAGGCGAGGCCGCGCTCGCTTTCCAGCCAGCGCATGAAGTGCGCGATGCGGCTTCCGTCGCGAAACGCCGGCGACGGCGTCCACATCAATTTTCCTTCTTCAAGGGTGGTCATGTCTGCTATGAAAAACGTGCGCAAATGTTCGCGTCGTTTCCTTCCCGCCCCGAGGCTCCTTGCTGGCCGACCTCGTCTCTGACGGACGTAACTTTCCCGTCTGCGATTGGCGACATGCCTCTCGCAGTGCGATTCGTTGCCGAATCACTCGCCACGGGTAGCGCAGTTTCGGTTGCGAGCCGTTCAAGGTTGATCGCTGCGTTGTGATCGCGGTCATGACTAATGCCGCAGGCCGGGCACACGACGCGACGCTCGCTAAGCGCAAGCTTGTTGAGCTTATTGCCACAGCAGGACATCAGTTTACTCGACGGAAACCAGCGATCGGCAAACACAAGGTGCGTGCCGTATCTCTTCGCCTTGTATTCCATTTGCCGGCGAAACTTACTCAGCCCCATGTCCGATAGTGAGCGTGCAAGACGCTCATTCTTGAGCATACCGCCGACGTTGAGATCCTCCAGGCCAATCGCTTGGTTTTCGCGGCATAGCCTGGTGGTTGTCTTGTGCAGGAAATCCTGCCTGATATTAGCGACGCGGGCGTGCAGGCGCGCCAGCCGTGCAGCACTGTCGATCTGGCCGGAAGACCGCGCCGGCTGTGGTTTGGCGTTCGGACGTAGCGGCCCAATGAAATCTCGGCTGAATGCCGCGCGCCCTGGCTTCGCCATCTCAATCTTCCGGAAAAGGCGTCGAGACCGAATCCGCAGGCGCCGTAGGGCTGCTTTCAACGGCTTTGGGCCCTCGAACGCTTCCCCCGTCGAAAGTGTGACGGCCGATTTGATCCCAAGGTCCACGCCAACCACGCCATTGCCGGTGCGCGGGACGAACGCCACTTCGTCCGCCACCTCTACCTGGACTGAGATGAACCAACGATCGGCTCGTCGGCTCACGGCGGCGCCGATTACTCGCCCGGGGAACCGCAGCGCCTCCCGCATGGCAACCCGCCCAATCAATGGCAGCACAACCGACTGTCCGTCAAACCTTACCTTATCGTTGGCGACGTAGAATCCGTCCTTGCATTGACCTTTCTTCTTGAACCTGGGGGCATGCGCTTTTATCCCCGACTTAATGTCAGAGAAGAACTTCGACCAGGCCTTTGATAGATTAGCGAATGGTTGGGCGTGCGCGTCACGATGGATGTCGGTCATCCACGGGTACTGCTGATACTTGATGGCGTTAAAGGACTTCTTCAGCGCCATTGCGCTCGGCTTACCACCGGCCGCGCGTTGGCGGTGCCATTCTGCCAACGCCCAGTTCCATACGAAACGCGCGCACCCAGCCGCCCTCACGAAGTAATCGACTTCGCGCTGGCTGGTCACAAGTTCGATCGTATGGGCTAGCAGCATTGGCAGCGGCCTTTGTGTTCCTTGTCGCGGCTTAAGAGCGCACGCTGGGCGTGCACAATTATGCACCTATCGGCACGTTCACGCTATCTGGAGACCATCTCCTCCCCGGATCAGTCTGCGCGGACGTGCGGWTGGGTTGCGATGCGATGCATGTGCGATGCATGGCGATACGAGTTGGGGCCGCGCAACTCGTATCGCCACCCCGGAAAACGTGATCTTACATGCAGTCCGCCATCACGCCTTGGACCGGGCCTCGAACAGCGAGTCCCAAAGGCCATCGACGCGTGCCTTGACGGCGGCATCCATCTGGATCGGGCGGCCCCACTCGCGGGTGGTTTCGCCGGGCCATTTGTCGGTGGCGTCGATGCCCATCTTCGAGCCCAGCCCGGATACCGGCGAGGCGAAGTCGAGATAGTCAATCGGCGTGTTCTCCACCAGCACGGTATCGCGGGCGGGATCGACGCGCGTGGTGATGGCCCAGATAACTTCCTTCCAGTCGCGCACGTCGACGTCGTCGTCCACCACCACGATGAACTTCGTATACATGAACTGGCGCAGGAAGCTCCAGACGCCGAACATCACGCGCTTGGCGTGGCCGGCGTATTGCTTCTTCATGCGCACCACGGCCATGCGGTAGCTGCAGCCCTCGGGCGGCAGGTAGAAATCCGTGATTTCCGGGAACTGCTTTTGCAGCAGGGGCACGAAGACTTCGTTAAGCGCCACGCCAAGCACGGCCGGCTCGTCGGGCGGCTTGCCAGTGTAGGTGGAGTGGTAGATCGGATCGCGCCGCATGGTGATGCGGTCGATGGTGAAGACCGGGAACCAGTCCTGCTCGTTGTAATAGCCGGTGTGGTCGCCGTACGGACCTTCCAGCGCGTGCTGGTAGCCGGAAGGGTGGTTCGGGTCGGGCTGGATATGGCCTTCCAGCACGATCTCGGCCGAAGCCGGGACGCTCAGTTCGGACAGCGTGGGCGTGATGCAGCCGGCCAGCGCGGTGCGGCTGCCACGCAGCAGTCCAGCGAACTGGTATTCCGACAAGGTGTCCGGCACGGGCGTGACGGCGCCAAGGATGGTGGCCGGGTCCGCACCAAGCGCCACCGCGATCGGGAATGGCTTGCCGGGGTTGGTCAGCGCATGCTCGCGGAAGTCCAGCGCGCCGCCGCGATGCGCCAGCCAGCGCATGATGACCTGGTTGCGGCTGATGACCTGCTGGCGGTAGATGCCCAGGTTCTGCCGCTTCTTGTGCGGGCCCTTGGTGATCACCAGGCCCCAGGTGATCAGCGGCGCCGCGTCTTCCGGCCAGCATGTCTGGATGGGCAGGCGCGCCAGGTCCACGTCATTGCCTTCCCAGACCACCTCCTGGCAGGCCGGGCTACCGACACGCTTGGGCGCCATGTCCCACACGGACTTGGCCAGCGTGAACAGCTTGCCGGCTTCGCGCAGGCCGCGGGGCGGTTCGGGCTCCTTGAGCGCCGACAGGACACGGCCGATATCACGTAGATCGGCCAGGCTTTCGGCGCCCATGCCCAGCGCCACCCTGCGTGTCGTACCGAACAGATTGGCCAGTACGGGGACGCTATAACTCTGTCCAGGCCTCCGGGGATCGCTCGGGTTTTTGAACACGACTGCCGGTCCGCTTGCCCGCAACAGCCTGTCGCAGATTTCGGTCATTTCGAGGTTGGGCGACACCGGCGCATCGATCCGTTTCAGTTCGCCAAGGCCTTCCAGCTGGCCGATGAAATCGCGCAAGTCGTTGTATTTCATAGTGAATTCTAGTGGTGTACAGGCGACGGAGCGCGCCTGTCCTGGCAAGTCATATGCTTCTATCTACACATTGGTGCGATGAGGCGCAAAAAAATCATCCTCATTTGCATCTCCAAATTGTAAATTTTTTGACACCGCCGCGGTCGGCCGCGATGGCCTCCATGCATTGCCAGTGCTGACTTTCCCAGAATCGGGGGGTGGTGAAAGTGCGTCAAAGAGCCTTGTTACATATAACCAAAAGATTGGTTAATTGAAATTGTTATTCTTGACGATGTATAAAAGGGTTTCTACAATCCGTTTCTGCTCGTTGGAGTGTTGCGGTGCAGCACATTTTTTTGCGCCCTGTCAAGGGGTTAGTGAAGAATCATCCATATCCGATCATATGAGCGGATCCGTCAGAGCAGGACGGGTCCGGTC
>NZ_JBFTLX010000264.1:0-9951 GCF_056396665.1 Cupriavidus sp. 05T313
ACCTTGGCACGGATGACTTTCTGTTCCTGAGTCATGGCGGACTCCTTGTGGATTCCGCCGCACACTGGCACTCTGGGCTACGCCCTTCGCACCGATGTGCGGCGGCATGGATAACCAACCACTGTCAGATTTAGTCTAGGCTATTACAGCTACTGCGACAGTAACCACGCTATTCCGGCGCGTCCTCCCCCAGGAATTCAGCGCGTAGCTCTCGAACATAGCCGACTGTCAGGCCCAGCTCATCCGCCAGACTGGATGCATAGTCTCTCGCAATGACGCTGACCCCCTTTCGCTTGTCCGAAGCAATGCGATCCAGATAGCCTTGCTTCGTTTGCTTCCGCGCTTTCCGCGCTGCAGCGGCCCGATCCCCAGCCTTGGCTTCATGGCTACGCAACTCACCGCTAGGTGCCGCCCGCCACGCCGCTGCCCGCTCCGCTTCTGCAGCCGGGTGGAGCTGTACAGACCTCAACCTCATCTCCGCAGCCTGCTGCTGCAGCATGGCATCCGCACGTTCGAACACTTCCCAATAGTCACCCTCGGCTAGCTGTCCCTTACCCCTTAGCGCCAGGACGGGCGTCAGGTTTCCGCACTCACGGACTTGCTCAAGCAGCGCGGATATAACGATGCGTCTGCGAAGTGCATCCTCCGATGGTTCGTCATGTACTGGCGTTGCCTCGACATCCAGAACGACCTGGCGCAGCTCGCGCGAACGGCGCTCGCCTGCATCTTCCGCCGCATCGCGTCCCGAGACGCGTGGAAGGCGAAGGATAGCCGGGCCATGGCTACCAAGCCCCAATGCAGCAATGCTCGCTTCCTTCATTGCCCCGCGCGCCGATAGCGCCTCGAATGCACGGCCCATGGTGGACAGCGCCGCCGCATTCACCCCAAGGGAGTCCAGCATCGCGGATGCGTTGGCCAAGCTTGGCCAATGGGGCAAATCTGCAAGACGCTTCGTGACGGCAGCCACGGCGCCATACTTGCTCGCCCAGGCCGCGGCTACGGCCATTTGGTTTTGATAGCGGTCAGTGAAATCGGCGAGGACCCGCATCTGCGCTTTAACGCGCAGCGAATCAAATTCAACTCTCGCTTGGATCTCACGATATGTGCTGCCACTTAGCTGCCGGCTCAATTCTGTGGCAAGAAACGAGGCCCCCCCCATCCCAATGGGATCGGCGCTACGCAACTCCGCAACAGCCCGACTTCGGCTAGCTTGCGCTTCGGCAAGATACTCATCGAAGGAAGTATTGGAACCATGCGCGGCTATCCAATCATGCATACGCGCGGTCGAATGGCTATCGATCTCCACGATCCGCGCGCGCCCCTCTTCTACGCGCCGTCGCCGCTGCTCGGCATAGCTATCGAAACAAGCCAATTGCTGGCTCGCCATCTCATCCAATGTCGCACCCTCCATGCGCCTTCAGGGGATGCGAGGCCAGCCGGCGAAGGTTTCCGGCGTTCGGGTGGCCACCCTAGGCCCCGCGAGGCCGATTGTAGCAAGTGCATCCCGCGCCTGTTGGGCGGCGGCACGGGGCGATTCTCATCGCGCCGCGTCCCGGAAGAGCGCGAGAAGGCCCAGTTCCAGAAGGGGGGCAACCCGCCACCGGCCAAGCACAATCGACACTGAAGAGCAAACCCCACAGCCCCAAGCGGGTTTGCTGGAAGAAACGGCCCGCAAAGCCTTATGCCACCGTGGCTGCTTTGGCGTTGTCACCAACTTTGTCACCAAAATATATGTGTGTCACCAAAAAACACAAAGATAGTTGGTGACACTGAAACCGTTGACAGGCATGGCTTTCCGGTCGATTCCCTACCCTGTCACCAGTGTCACCAAGCTTTTTTGCGGCTAGCTTCTTCCGCCATGTGGCCGCTGTGCCCATCCAACATCGGCCGACGCCGCCCGTACGACCGGCGGGCGCGCGTCGCACTGAACCTCGCGAGAGGGGGCAGCGTGCCTCGCCTGGGGGTAACTTTGGGGGTAACTTTCACCAATCTGAAAACAAGATCGGCCACCATGGCCACTTTCCGGCATCTATTCGATTGACGCCGGCCCACCAATATTCAGTCCCGGATAATCCCGGGACTACCCAAACCCCCGAAGGCGCGACGCCTTTCGGGGGTTTTTCTTTTTGGTGGACTGCCTATAATCGGCCGCCATAATCCGGAGATACCAGGAACCATGGCGTTAGTGCGAATCTCGCATCGCACTAAAGAAATGGGCGACGCTTACCGCCCCAGCGACCTGTGCGCCGACGCCCAGCTGACAAGCACCTCGTGCTGGCGCACGGTGAGCTCGCGTCGCGCGTCGAGCCATGCCATGTCTGCCCGTAGGGCGGCATCGCGCGCGCTTGTCCCCGCCGCGACCAAAGCCCTGGCCGCGGCTTGGTCAGCCGCGCGCCGTGCGAGACCGGCTGCCGCGATTTCGCGCTGCCTGCTGGCGGTGGCTACGGCCCCGAGCGCGACCTCCACCTCGCCCAACGCGGCCAGCACCGTCCTGCGGTAAGCTGCTTCCTGCTCTTCGGCAGTCGCGGTCGCGTGGGCGGCATGGGCCCGCAGCCTGCCCCCGTCGAACAAGGGCATCTGTACCGCGGATCCGAGTGCCCAGCCAAGCGCATCGCCACTGAGCCACCGGCCCAGAGACTCGCTCAGGAACCCCGACGTGCCTGTCAGCGTGAGCGTGGGGTAGCGCTCGCGCCGTATCCGCTCGGCGGCCATGCTGGTGGCAACTACGCGGTGCCATGCCGCATCGATATCGGGGCGGCTGGAGATCACCGAAGCGGGCATGTCGGCGCGCAGGGACCCGGTGAGCGCCATCCGGCCGAGATATCCGTCCTGCGCCTCCAGTTGCAGTTCCGATGGCGCACGACCCAACAGCACCGCCAGGCGAGAGATGGCGTCGTGGCGATCTTGTTCAACCTGCACCAACGACTGCTGCCGCTGCGTCACCAGATCGGCCCGATGCCGGACGGCGGCCAACGTTGCGAGCCCAGCCTCGCGCCGACCGGATTCGTCCGCCGTCAGCTTGCGGGCAAGCTGCAGATCCAGCAGCAAATCCTGGCGTAGCGCGTCGGCCAGACGGACATCGGCGTAGGTGCGTACGACGTCATGAATCAGCCACTGCCGCACCGCGCGGCGATCCGCCTGCGTCGCATCGGCGTGGGCACCGGCCTCGCCCTGCGCAAGCGCCAGGCGGCCAAACAGATCGATTTCGTAGCTGGCGGCGAGTTGCGTGCCAAAGTGCGAACTCCGGTACGGTGGCACGCGAAATTGACCGCCCTCGCCATCCCGGAACGCGGATTGCTGGATACGCCCCCGCTCCGCGTTCACGTTCAGGTCCAGGCGCGGCATCCTGTTTGCACGCGCGGCATCCACCGAGGCGTGTGCCTGCCTGACCCGCGCGGCCGCTGCCCGCAAGTCCAGGCTGTCGTCGAGCGCGACATCCACCAGGCCGTTCAGAACGGGATCGCCGAGGCTTGTCCACCAATCGGCGGGCAGCGCCGCTTCGGCGGCATCGGGCAACCCGCTCGCTTCGGTGACAAGGCCGGACCACCGCTGGGCTGGCGGCGCGGGACGCGTTGGCGAGACCGTGCCGGGCACGCATCCGGCCAACAGGAACGAAAGCGCCAGCATGGCAATGCAGATTCGGTGCATCCTGTTCCTCCTCAGCTCGCCAGGAAGCGCACCACCACGCGCTGGCCAATAAGCAAGTCTTGCGCATCCAGCGCGACGACGACTTCTACGACACGGTTGTCCTGCTTTTCGGCGGGGTCATCGCCCGCGCTTCGCTGCCCGACGATTCTGCCAACGCGCAGCACCTTGCCGCGCCACCGCCGTGCGGGATCCGCCTCCAGGATGATTTCCGCCGGACCTCCCGTCTTGATGCCCGGGATGTATTGCTCTTCCAGTTCGGCACGAACGATGCGGCCAACATCCGGGGCGAACAGGAAGAGCGGCGTGACATTGAGCGTGCTGACGCCATTGCCGGGCCGCGCCTGCCGCTGGATGATCTGGCCGTCGAGCGGTGCCGTGATGGACCGCTCCTGCACTTCGCGCTCAGCGATGGCGTGCCTCGCGCCTGCCGTGACGATGGCGGCTTCGGCGGCAAGCAAGCCCACCGCCGCGCTGGCGCGCCGGTCCCTGGCCTGATCCAGTTCCTGGCGCGGAATGGTCTCGTCATCGGCAAGCGGCTGCAGCCGCCTGGCCTCGCGCTCGGCAGCCCCGAGTTCCACGCGGGCCTTGTTGCGTTCCTGGACGGCTTGCCCGACTTCGGCGCGGGCCAGAGCGAGGCCGCGCACCGCGATCTCCGTGTCCAGCGTTGCCAGCAACTGGCCAGCCCGCACTCGATCGCCTTCCTCGACCATGACGCGGGCAATCACGCCGTCGCGCCTGGCGGCCAGGCGCACCGGGCCGCCCTCGATGTCCACGCGCCCCTTGGCGCTGGCAAGCGCGCCCGCCGGGACGCCATGCCGGGCGGACGTTGGCGCACCTGGCGTTTCATGGCCGCATGCGCCCAGCCACAGCGCGGCGGCAACGAGCCAGCAAGCCTTCGGCAGGCGAATCGGACTATGCATATTCATGTTTGCGCTCCTCTGGCGCGAGGTTGTTTGCAGACGGCCGCCCACGCTGTCGCCGATCACGGATGACGATGCCGTCCTCTAGCTCGATGACGCGGTCGGCATGCGACAGGAGGCGGGGGTCATGGGTGACTCCCAGCACCGTTGCGCCATGCTCGGCGGCGATCCTCTTGAGCAGGTCGATCACGATCTCTCCGTTGGTCTTGTCCAGCGCTGACGTCGGTTCATCGGCAAAGATCAGCCGGGGGTTCTTGACCAGCGCCCTGGCAATGGCCACGCGCTGCTTCTCTCCCCCTGAAAGCTCGGCGGGCCGCAGGTGGCTGCGATGGCCGAGCCCCACTTCATCGAGCACGCGCCGCGCTCGCGCAGCCGCCGTTGCGCCACGCGCGCCGAGGTACTGCAGGGGCAGCAGCACGTTCTCGAACGCGGTGAGCGCCCCGAACAGGTTGAAGCCCTGAAAGACAAAGCCGCAGTTCTCCAGCCGGAACCGGTCCAGCGCCGCTTCATCCAGCGTCCACAGTTCGGTGTCCAGTGCAAAGACCTGGCCGGTGTCCGGCCTGAGCAGTCCGGACATCATCGACAGCATCGTGCTCTTGCCCGATCCCGAAGGCCCGACAATCAGCGTCAACGCCGCCGGATAAATCTCGAGACTGCTGTCCTTGATCACCTGCTGCGTGATCTTGCCGACCGTGAACGCCTTGGCGATGCCGCGACTGGCGAGTGAAGGTTGGATGGGCATGGGTTCCCCCTCAACGAAGCAGTGATGCCGGCTCGGCGCGGCCCAACGGCCTTAGCGCGAGCAGCCCGGAAACGATGGCGATCGCAAGCAGCAGCCCGCTGGCGCCTGCCAGCATCCAGGCGGGAAACCGCATGGAAATCCGCAAGGCATCGCCCAGCCATGCGATCAGCAACGTGAATATCCCCGTCGCGAACAGGCCGGCCACCCCGACCCAGAGCGACTGCTCAACCACGATGGCCCGCAGCGATTTGTGCGGTACGCCTAGCGCGCGCAGCGCGGCGAACTCCTTGACCGAGGCCAGGATGGCGCCTGAAAGCGTCTGGCTGGTTATGACCATGCCCACCACCAGGGCCAGCAGGGATGCAAACCCGGTGCCGATCCCCGAGCCCGACTCGAGCAGCCAGTAAGCCTGCGACTGCGTGGAAAGCGTATCTGCCGTCCAGACGCTGTAGCGTGGGAATCGCGCCTTGTCCGAGATCTCGGCGGCCACCTTGTGCGCATCGAATCCCGGCTTGAGCCGAACCAGGTAGAAGGCAGCCTGCTCGGCGGTTTCCGGAGCGAGGTATCGCGCGGTCGCGAACGAGGCCAGTACATTGACGCCGCCGACGGAGCGTATGCCTTCGACAACGCCGGCGATGCGCGCCCGCCGGCCATTGATCTCAACCGCGGTGCCTACCTGCGCGCCCAGTTTGCGCATGTCGGCAGCGTCGATGATGATGGCATTGGGCTCGCGCAGCAGCGTCCGCTCAGCCGGCGTGAGCAGCCGCGAAAAAACGAGCCCGGCACCGGACACATCCATGGCGTGGAGCAGCACCGATACCGGCACCCCGTCCGGGCGCCTCAGGTCGCCGTATGCGGTGGTATAGGCTTCGATCCTGCCGGCACCGGAATGGGACCAGGCAAGCGCATCGCTCCCGCGCCCCAGCGGCCGGCCGAGATCGACACTTTGCGTGTTGCGAAAGCCGATCCACAGCTCGGCGCCGGATTTGTCGACTACCGCCGCGACCGAGCCGAACAGCCCCAGCAGCAGCGCTAGTTGCACAACGATCAGCAGGCCCGCGAAGGTGATGGCGAGCACGGCGGCGAGGTAGCGCCGCCATTCATGGACGAGGGTGGCACGAGCAAGGGAAACCATGCCTGCCTCACTCGCAACGAGGCGCCGGGGCAATGCGGCGGATCAGGGTGTATCGCTCGACCACCAGTCCGAGCGGGCCCCGCACCTCGACCAGCGCCCGGTGCGCGGAAGCCTGGCTGATATCGACCGGATGGCGGCTGACGGCTGTGCCACCGAGCAGCGTCTCGGGATCGGCGATCTGGCCAATCAGCATGGGCGCGTCCCCATCCTTGCTCTCTTGCGGCACTAGGCCATCGACCAGCACCGCGCCGCACAACTTATTGAGCTCTGCCTCGCTGCGCCGGTAAGCGGCCCGGGGCGGCTGCACGATCATGCCGCAGGCATTTCCCGGCACGTCCGGACACGGTCGGATGTCGATGACCGTGCCGTCGTCCAGGAAGGTCCACTGCCCCGCCATGCCCACTGGCCTGGCATGACCGCAAGCCAGGAGAAGGAGTGATCCAATAATAAACGGAGTAATCCGTCCGGTTTTGAGAAATGCCAGGAATACTTGCATATGCTGTGATATCGCTTTAATCAGCTGCCGTTACGTGGGCCGTCCCGCGGGATCAGGCAAAGATATAGACGCGGCAGAAATCCGCCATTGCGGTGGCCGTGGCCTGCATATCGATTTCGATGCCCGTGTCGCGGTCGAACCCCAGGCCGGAAAACATGGCCAGGATCAGGTTGGTAGCGCCGCGCGCATCGAGCGAGGCTCGCACCCAGCCCTCACGCTGGCCCCGTTCTAGCTCCATGGTCAGGGTCTGGCGCAAGTCCCGGTCAAAGGCCAGCACCTTCTCGTTCCATTCCGGATCGCGCTGTAGTTCCAGCCAGCTATCCGCGCCCAGGTCGTACTCGGAGGGCGCGAGGACCGCCGCCAGCCCTGCCGCATCTACCTGGCCGAGCCATTCAAGCCCTTCCCTGCTCGCCAGTTGGCGAACCTCGCCCTGGTAACGCGCGAACTCGCGGGCGGCAATCTCCATGATCATTTCCTGCTTGCTGCCGAAATGCCTGAACACGGTCCCGGCGCTCAGTCCAGCCTCGGCGCAGATGTCCTCGGTACGCGCGGAGTGGAATCCCTTCGTCTTGAAGGTGCGCGCGGCCGCCCGCAAGATGTCGTCCCGGCGCTGAGCGTGAAGCTGTTCGTCCTTCGTCCTGGCCATGATTGTAATAAACGGAGTAATCCGTCGCATTATATGGACATTCGGAGCGATGTCAACTGTCCGCCGCGGACTTGCCGCAGCCGCCATGTCTTGCGAATACGCGCGGTATTCGCCCAGAATTTTTGCACCCTCTCTGCGAAATTAAGAGCCGTCTGATTCACATTGGCAATGATTCTCTGCATCATCTGGTCAGATCGCCTCCCAGGAGGCGACCTTCCAGGTCGGGGGAATCACCCTCCCGGCCATCAGTTGCCCTCCAGCGCCCGCCAGTTCCTGTGCGGGCGTCTTTTTCGCGAGGCATATACCCGATGCCAGCCGATTTCGGAACGCGCAAGCACCGCGGCACCCCTCTGCCGTCTACTGCATTAATTTGTAATCAGCTGTTACAGTCCACTTTTTTTTTCGACAACCGGAAGGCGGCGCCAGCGCCGCCCGGGTTCACCGGAACGGGCAACGTATAAATGAAAAGAACGATTGGGGCAGCCGGCTTCGCGCTGGTTCTCGTGGGCTGCGGCGGATCGGGGGATAACGATGGCGGACTGGCGATCATACGGACCCCACCGGCCACTGTCCCCGCTGAACCGGCGGTCCCGGCGGTCCCGGTGGTTCCACCGGCTCCGGACACCAATGCGCTGGGCACGGGCATCTACACCGGCACTACCGTCGCCAACGAACGGTTCAACATCCTGGTCCTCGACGAGAATGTCTATTACGCGTTCTACGCCAGGGCAGGTGTACCGGACGTACCGTCCGGCGTGGTGACCGGCAACTATAGTTCCGGCAATGGCGCGCTCACCACCAACAACAACGGACGGGACTTCAACCTGGTGGACGTGGGCTACAGCCTCACGGCAGCGAACCTGGCCGCTTCCTACACGCCAGGCACGGCACTGCAGGCGCAACTCAACTACCGCAACGGCAGCGTCGCGACGGTCAACACCACCTACAGCACGGACTACAACTACATCGCCACGGCCGATGGGTTGAAGGGAACGTACTACGGCGCGACGGAGGTGATCGATACCACCGGGCTTGGCCCGGGATTCGCGCGGCTGGATATCGATGCCAACGGCAAGTTCACCGTCGACGGCGGCACGGGTTGCAGCTTTACGGGCAGCGCCACGCCGCGCCGCCAGGGCAAGGTCTACAACGTCAGCATTACACTGGGCGGCCCGCCCTGCCGCAATCCGAATACCGTCATGAGCGGCGTGGCCTATTACGATCCGACCACCACGCATAGCCTGCCCACCCCCGGCCAGCTCTATCTGTTCGCGATGCGGGCCGATCGCGAGGTGGGCTTCCTCTTCACCGGCAAGCACTGATGCCAGGGCGCGGCAATCGCGCCCTGAATGGCACGCCCGTGCGGCTTAGAGGAAACGGTCCAGCAGCTTGCGGCTGGCCTTGTCCAGGCCCATCAGGTTACGTACCAGATAGTGGATGCCGTGGCTGTCGGAGATCAGCAGCGTGGAACCAGCCAGGCGGCGGATGTCTTCCTCGCCGCGCAGTACCAGCGAGGTGCGGCCGCGGTCGGTCTCCACATCCCAGGTGCTGGGGGTGGCATAGGTCGACACCGAGCGGATCCGGCGGATCTCCGGCATGAATTCCCGGCTGGCCAGTTCGGCCTCGATCATCTCGCGCACGGAGACCGGCAAGGTGTCCAGGCGAGGCAGCCACGCCAGTTCGCGGCCGTCGGCGCTGATCATGCCGACGCCATCGTCCGGCGCGGCGATCGGGAAAGCGCGCACGGGCACTACGCCCTCATGCACGGTCCCATCCGCCGTGGTCATCACCAGGCGCCCAAAGGCATTGCGGGAGAGCTTGAAATCGACTTGTTGCATAGGGCCTCCCTTCCTTATTGCACGGTGACGGTGACCGCGGCGGCAGCATCGAGATCCGCCTCGGCATCGGCGTCAACGTTGCGGGCCTGCGCCTGGTAGAGCTTGTAGTAGGCGCCTTCGCGCGCCAGCAACTCCTCATGGCCGCCCACTTCGACAATCTGTCCACGGTCCATCACCACCAGGCGATCCGCCTTGCGCAGCGTGGACAAGCGGTGCGCGATGGCGATGGTGGTACGGCCTTGCACCAGGTTGTCCAGCGCCTTCTGGATTTCCTTCTCGGTGGCGGTATCGACCGAGGAGGTGGCTTCATCCATGATCAGGATGCGCGGATTGATCAGTAGCGCGCGGGCAATCGAGATGCGCTGGCGCTCACCGCCGGACAGCGCCTGGCCTCGCTCGCCCACCAGCGAATCGTAGCCATGCGGCAGCCGGAGGATGAACTCATGCGCGTGGGCTGCCCGCGCGGCGGCGATGATCTCCTCGCGGCTGGCGCCCGGCTTGCCATAGGCAATGTTCTCGGCAATCG
>NZ_JBFTLX010000265.1:0-9830 GCF_056396665.1 Cupriavidus sp. 05T313
GTGTCATTTGGTCTTCCGTGAACCTGGCCGCACACCGCCGGCAAGCCGGTCGGCAGCAATCATTGGGGCAGTTCCAATTGCTGTCGCCGATGCGCTCAATGCAGGGGCAGCAGGATACGGAAGTCGGTACAGCCGGGCCGGCTCTCACATTCGATCAAGCCCTCGTGCTGCTGCACGAAGGTTTGAGCGAGTGTGAGACCGAGGCCGCTGCCGCCATCCCTACCCGACACCAGCGGGTAGAAGATGCGTTCGCGAATATCCTCGGGGATGCCCGGRCCGTTATCGATGACATGCAAGTCCAATGCCAGCTTGAACAARCGCTTGGCAATYGTYACCTGSCGKGCCACCCKSGTMCGCARKAYGATCTGCGCATCGCCGCGCGCGAYGCGCTCGGCGAGCGCCTGGGCGGCGTTGTGGACGATGTTGAGCACGGCCTGGATCAACTGTTCCATGTCGCCGCGCAAGTCGGGCAGGCTCGCGTCGTAGTCGCGCACGATATCCAGCCCGGAGGGGAATTCGGCCAGCACCACCGAGCGCACGCGCTCCAGCACCTCGTGGATATTGAGGTCGGACACGATATGCGGATGGCGGTGCGGCTCCAGCAGGCGGTCCACCAAAGTCTGCAGGCGATCCGACTCCTTGATGATGACCTGCGTGTATTCGCGCAGCGAACGATCGGGCAACTCGAACTCAAGCAGTTGCGCCGCGCCGCGGATGCCGCCCAGCGGGTTCTTGATCTCGTGGGCGAGATTGCGGATCAATTCCTTGTTGGCCGAGGTCAGGTCGAGGATGCGCTCCTCGCGGTCGCTGCGCACCTTTTGCTCGTTGGGCAGCACCTCCACCACCACGGCGTCGGAATTGGCGTCCAGCGCCCCGATGACGACATGGGCGTGCATGGGCTCCTGCAACGGCGGATGCAGCACCACGTCTTGCCGGCGGGCATCGAACTGCCGCGAAATCACGGTCTCTATCATGCTGGCCAGCTCTTCCGAGCTACCAAACAGGTCCGCGAGCGACAGCTCCACCATGGCCTTGCGCGACACCGCGAAACTCGCCTCGGCCGCGGGATTGGCATAGACGATGCGCAGGCCGGGCTGGCGCACCAGCAACACGGGGTTGGCCACGACGTCCAGCCCCTGGTGGTAGGACACATCGCCCAGGGGCAGCACCACGGCCTCTCCTTCGGGCGGGGTACCGGCTCCGGCCGAGGCTACCTTGCGCGAGACGCTGCGAATCAGGCGGCGCATGACACTAGTCCTTCAAGTTGGAGAGTTCGCGCCGCAGTGAAGCGGCATTGGCCTCACCGCGCGCAATGTCGTCGCGTAGCGCGGCGGTGCGGTCGAGATACCTCTGGTAGTTGCGTTCATTGCCCTGGCGCTCGGGCTGGCCGTTGTTGTACTCGGCGCGCAGCGCGGCCAGCTTGGCCTCTTCGCTTTGCAGCTCCTGGTCGAGTACGGCGCGGCGCTCGCCATCGCGGCTTTTCTGGGTCGCGCTGTCGACTCGCGGAAACGCCGCGGGCGCCACGGCAGGGCCGGCGCCCTTGCCCGCCGCAGGGGCATTCACGCGCCCGCCCGGCACGGTCATCACCTCGGGCAGGCTGAGCCGCTTGCAGCCCTTGCCGCCGTTGCCGTTCCGGTATTCCGGCACCCCGTTGGGGCCGGTGCAGACATAGATTTCCGACTGGGCCGGGGCCGGGCGGCTCCAGCACAGCAGGGCCAGCGCCAGCATGGCGCAAACGGCTGCCGATGCGTGCATGCGGGCACCGAAGCGGTGCACCGGGTGGAGCGAGGGGGGCGGGAATTCGAGCGCGTCCATTGACATCAGCAGGGATGGTGGGAAAGGAGCCCCATTCTAGCGATCAAACCAGCGAACAAAACAAAAAGGGACAGCCGAAGCCGCCCCTTCCTGGTGCAACTGTTGCCCGGTCACAACCTGGCAACGCCTCGCCTTACAGCGAGTAGTACATGTCGAACTCGATCGGGTGAGTCGTCATGCGGAAGCGGGTCACTTCTTCCATCTTCAGTTCGATGTAGGCATCGATCATGGAGTTGGAGAAGACGCCGCCGCGCGTCAGGAACTCGCGGTCATTGTCGAGGTATTCCAGGGCCTGGTCGAGGCTGGAGCACACGGTCGGGATCTTTGCATCCTCTTCCGGCGGCAGGTCGTACAGGTTCTTGTCGGCAGCTTCGCCCGGGTGGATCTTGTTCTGCACGCCATCCAGGCCGGCCATCAGCAGTGCCGAGAAGCCCAGGTACGGGTTCATCAGCGGATCCGGGAAGCGGGTCTCGATACGGCGGCCCTTCGGATTGGCAACGTACGGAATGCGGATCGAAGCCGAACGGTTGCGAGCCGAGTACGCCAGCTTGACCGGTGCCTCGAAGCCCGGCACCAGACGCTTGTACGAATTCGTGCCCGGATTGGTCAGGGCGTTCAGCGCGCGAGCGTGCTTGATGATGCCGCCGATGTAGTACAGGGCGAATTCCGACAGGCCGGCGTAGCCGTTGCCCGCGAACAGGTTCTGGCCGTCCTTCCATACGGACTGGTGCACGTGCATGCCCGAGCCGTTGTCGCCAACGACCGGCTTCGGCATGAAGGTGGCGGTCTTGCCGTAGGTGTGGGCGACGTTCTGGATCACATACTTTTGCAGCTGGGTCCAGTCGGCGCGCTGCACCAGCGTGCTGAACTTGGTGCCGATTTCGTTCTGGCCCTGGCCGGCAACTTCGTGGTGGTGGACTTCCACGGGGATGCCCAGCGATTCCAGGATCAGGCACATTTCCGAACGGATATCCTGGAACGTGTCGATCGGGGCGACCGGGAAGTAGCCGCCCTTCTTGCCCGGACGRTGACCGCTGTTGCCGTGCTCGAATTCCTTGCCCGACGACCACGGTGCTTCTTCCGACTGGATCTTGACGGAACAGCCCTGCATGTCGATGTTCCAGGTCACGCCGTCGAAGATGAAGAATTCGGGTTCCGGACCGAAGAAGGCGGTGTCGCCCAGGCCCGTGCTCTTCAGGTAAGCCTCGGCGCGCTTGGCGATGGAACGCGGGTCGCGGTCATAACCCTTGCCGTCCGACGGTTCAACCACGTCGCAGGTCAGGATCAGGGTGGGTTCTTCGTAAAACGGATCGACGTTGGCGGTGTTCGGATCCGGCATCAGCAGCATGTCCGAAGCCTCGATACCCTTCCAGCCGGCGATCGACGAGCCGTCGAAAGCGTGGCCGCTTTCAAACTTGTCTTCGTCGAAGTGCGACACGGGTACCGACACGTGTTGCTCTTTGCCTTTGGTATCGGTGAAACGGAAATCGACGAACTTGACGTCGTTTTCCTTCACAAGCTTCATCACATCTGCAACGCTGTGGGCCATGCCTATCTCCTGGAAATTCGGCTGAAGTCTATAAAGCCATTCTTGCGTCGATCTCTACAGCGCTACGCCTGGAAGGCGTTGGGGGCAGGATAAAGATCGGCCACGAAAGGGACGAGGAATGTTAGCAGAAAGCGTGCCAAGGCAACCCCCTTGTCACCCCTGCGTTCCCGAAAAAAGTGCAGCTGCGCGGCGCGATTCAGGGCCTGCGGCGCGTTCCGGGTGCAGCATATGACATACACCACAATTCTGCTGCCTCGTCGGTCGCGCCCGCTGCGGCAAGGCTCCGCGACCGCCGCAAACAAAAACACCTTAATGGTGCATTTGCACGCCAATTTGCACCGTTTCCGTGCTCACGCACCAGATTAGTTCATTTTGGCGCGAGCGGGGCAGTCTTGCCTGCTTGCGGTGCAGAAGTACCCGGTGCGGACGCCATGCCGCCGGTATTCCCGTTGTCCCGGCGGAAGTCTATACCGTTCCCCGCCAAACGCACCGGCACGCACTCCCGGCGCGCTAGAATACTTGCCGGGCTCCCCTTGACGCCATTCCACCCATCGATTTTGTCACCCAGATGACCACCCGAGACGAACTCCTCCAAGCGGCGCGGCAGCGCCAGCAGCAAAACCAACTGCCCTACTTCGGCGCCCTCTCCCCGCAGGAAGCCTTCGCCTTGCTGCAGGGCGACCCCACTGCCGTGATGGTGGATGTGCGCACRCAGGCCGAACTGGACTGGATCGGCGCGCCGGACCTGCCGGAAGCCCAGGCGGCGCATGTGGAATGGAGCAGCTATCCGGGCGGCGCGCAGAATGCTGCGTTCATCGCCCAGCTGAAGGCCCGCGTGCCCGCCGACGTGCCCGTGCTGTTCCTGTGCCGCAGCGCGGCGCGCTCCAAGCATGCCGCCCGCGTCGCCACGGAGGCTGGCTACCAGTACGCGATGGATGTGCTGGAAGGTTTCGAAGGCAGCCGCGATGAACACCATCACCGCAAGACGGTGGAAGGCTGGTGCTTCCGGGGCCTTCCCTGGCATGGCGCCTGAAGCGGCGGCACGCCCGCGCCCCAAGCAAAACGGGACAGCCTGGCTGTCCCGTTTTTCATTTCCCCGGCGCTTGGCGGTTCAGTCCCCCGCCGGATCGCCTGGCCTCCGCGCTGCCACTTCCACCAGTTCGAAGCCCATCGCCCGCACACCTTCGCGCAGCATGGCATAGGCCGGCTCGACCTGATCGGCCGGGCCCTTGACGCCCAGGTCAATATGGCGGCGCGCATAAAGTTCGCCGCGCTTGGCATCTCCCACCGACGGCAGGCTGAACACGCGGATGCCGTCGAACGCGGCCTCGACCCGCTCCATCAGCGGCGTCAGCRTGGACTCCGGCGCCTCGAACACCAGGAAGGAGCGCTCCACCTGCACCGCCAGATGGAACAGGTGCGGATAGTAGTGGTCCAGCACCCATTCCATCATCGGCCACGCCATCACCGGGAAGCCCGGCATGAAGTGATGGTCGGCCACCGAGAATCCGGGGATGCGGTTGTAGCTGTTCGGGATGATGCGCGCCCCGGCGGGGAATTCGCCCATCTTGAAGCGATGCTGGTTTTCCGGCAGGTTCAGGTCGGCCTTGACCGCATCGCCAGCCGCCGTCTCGGCAATGCGCTGCGCGATCAGTTCCCGCGCCTCGGGATGCAACTCAAGCGGCACCCCCAGCGCAGCCGCCGCGCACTGCCTGGTGTGATCGTCCGGGGTCGCGCCAATGCCGCCGGTGCAGAACACCACATCGTCGCCGGCGAAGGTACGGCGCAGCGTCGCGGTAATGCGTGCGCGTTCGTCGCCCACGTACTCCGCCCAGTCCAGCGCCAGCCCGCGCGCCGCCAGCAGTTCGATGGCACGGCGCATATGCTTGTCTTCACGCCGCCCCGACAAAATCTCGTCACCAATGACGATCAGGCCGAAACCCATGATGCCCTCGCTTCAGGATTGTTCAAGGCGCCGCACATCCGACGGCGCGAGATCGATAACGTCCACTACCGGCGCGGCCGCTGCGGCCGCGGCCGCGCGTTCGACACGCAACTGCTCCAGCGCGCGCAGGCAGAAATGGCCGAACCACAGCGCCGAGAAGATAAAAATCAGCACGTAGAGCCAAAGCGTGGCGGCCAGTACGAACGGAAAGAGAAAAATCAGCGCCGCCGAAAACACCCAGATCAGCGTCGGCGCCGAGCCCAGCAGGCCCACTGCCACGCCAATGGTGAGCAAGGCCCCGCGGTGGCGCTTCATCAGCGTCTTGCGCTCCTCCGCGGTGGCATGCTGGGCCAGCGCATCGTAGGTCATCACGCGGTAGGTCAGCCAGCCCCACAGCAACGGCGGAATCAGCGCGAAGAACGGCGGAATCAGCCACAGAGGCAACGTCACCAGCGCCAGCAGCAGGAACACCATGGTGCTGCCCAGTGCGTGGAACACGCTGCCCAACATGCTGCCGCCCCTGGACTTGACGAGGTCCGGATAGCTGCGCTCCAGGTGCCGCACCGCCGCCGGCACCGAGAACAGGCTGATAAACACCAGCATGGAGGCGATCACCAGCGGGATCATCAGCGCGATCACGAACAGCGGCGCCACCACSGTGCGCAGSGACTGCAGRCCGARCCAGTCSAGCGCGCCGTAGATCCAGCTGGTCAGCACCGAGGCTTCCAGCACGCCGCGCGCGGCCGTCATGATCGGCTCCCATCCCCACAGCAGCAGGCCACCCCACAGCCCGGTGGCGAGCAGGAAAGGAATGACGGTGAGCATCAGCATGCGCGGATGCAACTGGCTGATCAGGGCACGGCCAAGCGCGCGGAAAATATCGTTCATGCAGTGAATTGGGTTTCCACAAAGGCGGGGACAAATAGACTAGCACACGTCATAAGTGTCGCGGGGGACGCGTGCGCGGCCGCTGCTTGACAGCCCGGCGCCGCCGATACGGCAGGCGGGGGGGATGGCGCCACCTGGCCGCCGCTCAGGCGGCCAGGCGCGTCAGCCGCGCCGCAGCAGGCGCTTGATGCCGTACCACTGCTGGGACAGCAAACCGGTGCCGTAGTTGCGTCCCTTGCCTGCCGGCGGCGGCATCTGGTCGCGGATGCCGGTGGGGTAATAGGCGTCGGTGAATACGGCGGTGCGAAACAGCATGTCCCACCAGGGGAAGATCACGCCGTAGTTGCATCCGCCCAGCCGGGTGGGCCGGCCGATTGCCTCGTGCCCGAGACCCACCGCATGATGCATGCGGTGAAAGCGCGGCGAGACCAGCAACCGCTCGCCCAGGGGGCCAAAGTGCAGGCGCAGGTTGGCATGCTGCAAACTTTGCAGCAGTTGCGACAGCGCCACCAGCAGTACGTACTGCGATGGCTCGACGCCCACCGCCAGCGCGGCCACGGCGAACACCACGTCGCGCAGCATGTCGTCGAGCAGGTGGTTGCGGTTGTCGCTCCACAGCGTCATCTGGCGCTGGCTGTGATGCACGGCATGCAGGCTCCACCACCACCGGTAGGTATGCGAGAGCCGGTGGTACCAGTAGTCGAGCAGGTCGAACAGCAGCAGGTAAATGAAGAAGCTGACCAGCGGGATCGAGGTCACCGCCGGCCACCAGTCTTCCACATTCACGCGCTGCCAGCCAAGCAGCCGCAGATGTCCTTCCAACCCGTCCATCAGCGGCCCGAGCAGGAAGAACATGGCGAGCCGGAACAGGCCAAGGCGATGCACCACGGTATAGAGGATATCCGTGCGGATCGCTGCGCGATCCGTGACGGCCTCGACCGGGCGCAGCTTTTCCAGCGGCCCGAGAATCAGCACCATCACTGCGATCTGCACCAGCCCCACAAGCAGCCATTCGGTGCCGGTGAAGGCGTCCTCGGCATAACCGCCGAAGCCGAGTTGGTAGACCACGGGCAGGATCACATCCTGGAACAGCGTGGCCTCGATCTGGCCTACCCAGGCATTGAGCGCATCGAGCATCAGCGTCTCCCGGCCATGGTGGCGGCCTGGCCGCGTATCCAGTCACGATAGGCCGGATGGTCGCGCAGCGTCGCAAAGCAGAAGCCCTTCTGCTCCAGGCCGCTGATCAGCGGCTCCAGCACGCCGGGCGCCCACGGATCCTTGCGCGACCAGATGCCAAGATGGGCCATGGCGATGTCGCCATCGCGCAGGTCGCGCAGCGCGCGCGCCAGTAATGCCTGGTTGGAAAAACGCTCGGAAGATAGCTCGTCCCCGAGGAAGCCCGCCGGCGCCCAGCCCACATGCTTGAAACCGCACTGCTCGGCCCATTGCAGGGTCTGCGGTGCGGTATGGCCGCCCGGCGCGCGCCACAGCGGCGACATGGCGGTCCCGGCAAGGCTGCGCAGCGCCTGCGCGCTGCGGTTGAGTTCGCTGCAGAAGCTCTGCTGGTCCATGACCACATCCTGCCCCGCATGCGCGCCGAACTGCGGGCGCATCTTCACCTTGCCGTCGCGCACGCCGCGCAGGTAGACGTGATCGAAGGTATGGCTGCCAAAGACATGGCCATCGGCCGCCAGGGTCTTCCAGTATGCGGCCCAGCCCGGATCGAGCGAGCTGTCCTTGTTGATCGTAGGCTCGTTGGCGAGGAAGAAGGTGGCCTTGATATGGTGGCGGCGCAGCGTGTCGGCAATCAGCGCCGCCTGGCTCATGCTGCCGGTGTCGAAGGTCAGGTAGAGCGTGCCGGCGCGGCAGGCCGGTGGCGCGGTCTGCCCGGCTTCGGCCGAGCCGGCCGGCGAGGCGGCCAGCGCCAGCCCGGTGGCGGCAAGCCCCGCAGCCACCGCGCGGACCAGGGCGCCGGGCAGCCAGGGCTGCGAAATCTTGCTCATGATGCCTGTCCTGATTTCCTGTGACTGCGTTGGAGTGGCAGCGGCCATACTAGTTTCGATACCGTGCCGGCCGCGGCGTTCCCGCCCGTGGCGCGGCTACCCGCCATCCCTCAATAAAGCGGTGCGCGGGTACGGAAATAAATACCGTGGGGCGAACGGCCCACGCGGATGGTCTTGACCAGCTTGCGACTGGCCACGTCGATCAGGCCCACCGAGCGCGCCCAGCGGAAACTCACCCACAGGGTCTTGCCGTCGGCCGTCAGCTCCATGTCGTCGGGGCCGGCCGGCAGGCCGGTGATGTCGCCGACCTTGGTCAGGGTCTGCTGGTCGATGATGCTGATGGTGCCGGAAACCCGGTTGGACAGGAACAGATGGCGCTTGTCGCCCACCGCGCGGAAGTTGTGCGCGCCCTTGCCGGTCTGGATCTGCTTGACCATGGTGCGGGTACGCCAGTCGATCACGGCCACGTAGTCGGCGCCGGTCATGCCTACCAACAGGTATTTCTGGTCCGGCGTGACCCATACGCCCGCGGGTGCGGAACCGGCATCCATGCGCCACATCACGGTCTGCGTGGGCAGGTCGATGGCGACCACCTCGTTGGAGTCCTGCAACGTGACAAAGGYGATGCGGCTATCGTCGGTGAAGGCGATATGGCTGGGGGTCTTGGCCAGCGGCAACTGCTTGGCGATCTTCAGCGCCTTGCCGTCCCAACGGTAGATATCAACCCGATCCAGCCGGTTGCCGGTAGCCAGGAACCATTTCTGGTCGGGCGAGAAGCCGATCTGGTAGGGATCGTCGATATTGGCAACGCGCTGCTGGACCTTGCCGGTAACCGGATCAAGGAAGACCAGGTCGTTGCCCACCGCATTGGCGACAATCAGCGACTTGTCGTCAGGGGTGGCGATCAGGTGGTGCGGCTCCTTCCCGATCGGGAACGTCTCCAGCACCTTCTGGGTGTCCTTGTCAATCAGCGTGACCGTGGCATCACCCGAATTGAGCACCACCACGACTTCCGCCAACGCCGGCGCCGCTACCATCCCCAGGGCCAGGGTGCCGATGGCGGCAAACCCGGAAACTACACGACGCAATGCGAGCATAAGACCGTTAAACAATGACTTAATCGATCATTCTAACGTTTTCGGACTGTGATCCGATGACCTAGCGCAACAAACTAACATTTGGTCACAATCTCCGCCCGGACCAGTGCCCGGGCGGGGCGACGCGCCCGGTCTTCAGCGCTGCATGGCCTCCCACACCTTTTGCAGCCGCTTCACCGACATCGGCACCGGCGTGCGCAATTCCTGCGCGAAGAGCGCGATCCGCAGCTCTTCCAGCATCCAGCGGAACTCGTCCAGCCGGGCGTCTTCCACACCCCTGCCCTGCTGCCGCAATTGCGTCTCGGCGCGCTGCCATTGCTGCAACAGCGGCGTGATTTCCTGCAGGCGCTGCGTATCGCGCGCCGGATCGCCCTTGATCTTGTCGATGCGCATGGCGATGCCCTTCAGGTAGCGCGGGAAATGCACCAGCTGCTGGTAAGGCGTATCGGCCACGAAGTTCTTGCCCATCAGCCGCGTCAGCTGCGCCTGCATATCGGCATGCGCAGCGGCAAACGGCTTGGCCTGGATCAGCT
>NZ_JBFTLX010000266.1:0-14359 GCF_056396665.1 Cupriavidus sp. 05T313
ATGTCAACGTCAACCAGAACATCGCCCAGCTGCAAAGCATCAACGTGAACACGCTCAACAACGTCGGCGTGATCGGCTCCGGCTTCGGCCCGCTGAGCATCGACGTCAACCCGTCGCAATGGGCCGCCACCCACGCCAAGGTCTGAACGAAATGCGCCAGGCTCCGTGGAATCCCCTGCGGTTTCCACGGCCGTTGCGCATGCAAAGGCAGTGCCTCGGAGGTAAAACCCGTGGCCTATACTGATCTGGATGGGCTTGCCGCATCACCCGCACCCACCCGGCGAGCGCTGGACAACCCGGCCCTCGCCATCAAGCAGGAGGAAGTCATGGCCGTCATCGTCATCAAGGATTTGCCAGACAGCGTGGATCTCGACAAGGAAGCCATGGTGGCAATCACAGGCGGCGCGAGAGTTCGCGCCGGGCATGCATGGACGCCGCGCAAGGCAGGGGGAGGCATGCGCGTCATCAGCTATCCGGGGGGCTTTCCAGGCCAGCCGCTGGCAGGTACGCAGGAGCGGCCGGCCACGGACATCAAGCGCAAGTAAGCAGAATCAGAAGCGCAAGGCAGCGATATTCTGCCCTCCGCGCCCGCTGCCCTGTCGGCAGCGGGCGTCAGTGCTTTTTGGGGGGGGGGTTGACGTTGATTCCTGTTGCTTGACGTCAAAGACTTCAAAGTCAGGGGCCTGAAGTCAACGACGGTCCCCCTCTGCCAGTATCAGCGCGGTGCGTTGCGCTCGATCCAGGCTTCGAAGGTCGTCAGGTATTTGCCCAGGAAGCCGCGAGTGGATTCGTTGGCGATGCCGCCTTGTTCGTCGAACAGTTTATCGACACCGCTGATATAGGCTTCCGGCTGCTGCAGCACGGGGATATTGAGGAAGACGAGCGACTGGCGCAGGTGGTGATTGGCGCCGAAACCGCCGACGGCGCCCGGCGAYGCGCTGATCACACCGCCCGGCTTGCCGTCCCAGGCACTCTKSCCATAGGGGCGSGAGCCGACGTCGATGGCRTTCTTGAGTGCCGCCGGCACCGAGCGGTTGTATTCCGGCGTCACGAACAGCACGGCATCGGCACGGCGGATGCGATCACGAAAGACCACCCACGGCGCGGGCGGGCTGGCGTCTTCGTCCTGGTTGTACAGCGGGAGCTGCCCGATCTCGATGATCTCGAGCTTGATGCCTGCCGGCGCCATCGCGGCCAGCGCCAGCGCGAGCTTGCGGGTGAAGGAGTCCTTGCGCAGGCTGCCTACCAGTACGGCTACGTCACGGGGAGTACTCATCGCGATTCCTTTCTCGTTCACTGCACCATGGGTGGCAGGACACAACCGTCCCGGTCGGCACAGACAGCGTGCTGCGCGCAGCGGCAGGTCCAGACGACACTCTAATCCATTTGCGGGAAAGGAACCGCCCGGCACGTGCCTACAGCGACGCGAGGGGATGTCCGCCGTGCGCCCAGGGACTGTCGAAGARGGCGCGCACGCGTTCGCGGCTTACCTCATCCAGGCGCGCCGGCTGCCACTTGGGCGCATGGTCCTTGTCGACCGCCAGTGCACGAATGCCCTCGACGCCATCGCCTTGACGGAACACGTAGTACATCATGTCCAGCTCCATGCGCAGTTCGTCTTCCAGCGACATGGTGCGGGCGCGGCGGATTTGCTCCAGCGTGACATTCAGCATCAGCGGCGAGCGTGCGCGCAGCATGGCGGCTGTCTGCGCGGCCCAGTCGGAGCCGGCATCGCTGACGGCAGCCAGGATGTCGATCACCGAGGCAGCGGCGAACAGACGGTCGATATCATCCTGCAGCGCGGCCAACTGGCTTTCCCCCGGCGGGCAGGCTGCACGGTGCGCGGCGGTRGCCTCGTCGATGCATGCCAGCACGGCGTCGCCATTGGCGAAGTCGCGGGCACGCAGGGTGTCCACCAGCTCGGCCATCGCATTGCCCGGCAGGTAGGCATCGGCCAGGCCGGCATGCAGTGCGTCGGCGGCATGGATCATGGCGCCGGTCAGGCCCAGGTATTCGCCCAGGCGGCCTGGCGTGCGCGACAGGAACCAGCCGCCGCCCACGTCGGGAAACAGGCCGATATTGGTTTCGGGCATGGCCATCTTGGTCCGCTCGGTCACCAGCCGGCGGCGCGCACCTTGCGAGATGCCCATGCCGCCGCCCATCACCACGCCATCCATCAACGCGATATAGGGCTTGGCATACCGATGGATCAGGTGATTGAGCGCGTACTCCTCGACAAAGAACTGGTCGAGCGAAGGATCGCCGGCCTGCGCGGCCTTGTGGAAGAAGCGAATGTCGCCGCCGGCGCAAAAGGCCTTGCCGCCAGCGCCGGCGATGACCACCGCCACCACCTCGGGCGCCACCGCCCAGTCATTGAGCGCCGTGGTAATGGCGCGAATCATCTCCAGCGAAAGCGCGTTGAGCGCCTGGGGCCGGTTCAGCGTCAGGTAGCCGATACCGCCGCGAATCTCGCTTGCGACCAATTCAGTCATGTCTCTTTCTCCGCGAATGCAACCCGCAACTTTACACCAGCCGCGCCGCAGGCCGCACCCGCCGGCACATGGCGCGCGGCGTGCCGCTCAGCGCCGCCGCGCGCCATCCGCTCAGACCACCCGGAACGCCGACATCAGCCCTGTCAGGCGCTGCGCCTGGTCTTCCAGCGATGCCGCGGCGGCGGCTGCCTGCTCGACCAGCGCGGCGTTCTGCTGGGTCATGCCGTCCATCTGCGCCACCGCCTGGTTGACCTGCTCGATCCCGCGCGATTGCTCGTCGGAGGCCGAGCTGATGCCGCCCATGATGCCGCTCACGCGCCGCACCGCATTTACCATCTCCTGCATCACCTGCCCCGCCTGATCCACCATCTCGCCGCCGGCGCGCACCCGGGACACCGAATCGCCGATCAGCGTGCGGATCTCCTTGGAAGCGCCCGCGCAACGTTGCGAAAGATCGCGCACATCACCCGCCACCACCGCGAAGCCGCGCCCGTGCTCGCCGGCTCGCGCAGCCTCCACCGCCGCGTTGAGCGCGAGGATATTAGTCTGGAACGCAATTTTCTCAATCACGTCGATGATGTCCACGATCTTGTTGGCGCTGGCATCAATGGCTTGCATCGTGCTTGCCACCCGCGCCACAGCGTCGCTGCCGCGCTCCGCCAGGCCGGTGGCATCGCTGGCAAGGTCGTTGGCCTCGCGCGCGCTGTCGGCGTTCTGGCGTACCGTGCCCGTGAGCTGCTCCATGCTGGATGCGGTCTCTTCCAGCGACGCGGCTTGCTGCTCGGTGCGCTGCGAGAGATCGCTGTTGCCGCTGGCGATCTGCTTGCTGGCGGCGGCAATCGAGTCCGCGCCACCGCGCACATCGCTCACCATCGCGGCCAGGCTCGCCTGCATGCGGCCGAGCATGGCCAGCATCCGGCCTGTCTCGCTGCGCTCGCCCTCGGCGCTCAAACCCGCGCCATCGGACTTAGCGCCAAGATCGCCGGCCGCGATGCGTTCGAAGCGTGCGATGGCCGCATCGAGGGGACCCACGATGGAGCGGCGCAAGCGCCAGGCCACCACCGTGCTGAAGCACAGCCCGAGCGCCAGCACGCCAATCGAGAGCGAGCGCAACGTGGTGTAGCGCTCCTGCGAACCGTGATAGACCGCCTCCGCGCTGGCGACCTGTAGCCTGCCCAGCTCGGTGTTGACGGCGGTAAAAGCGATATCGAGCTTGGGAATGGTTTCCAGCACGGCACGCATCACGGCCTCGCGGTCCCCTTGATGCAGCGCTGCGATCATCGGTGAGACGCCTTGCGTGAACAACGCTTCACGCCTGGCGGCAACTTCCTCGGCGGCCTTGGCTTCCTCGGGCGAACGCGGCAGCGCCAGGTAAGCCTTCCAGGCGGCGTCCGACTGGCGCGCAAAGCCCTCTGCGGTAGCGGCACGCGCACGCGCATCGGCCGGGTCGGCGGCAAAGGTGGCCTGGTCCAGCAAGACGCGAACGAGCAACTGGTTCGAGCGTGCCTCTGCCAGATTCACGGCGGCGGCGAGCTGCTGCTGGTAGATCTGCCGGGTGGCGTCATTGCTGCACGACATGCCGAGCCAGCCTACGGCACCGACAACCAGCAACAACATATTGGTAACAACAGTCAAAATCCACAATCTAGTACCGATGGTGGTGTTGCGAAACATGAGGGCTCCCCGTTGGAATTAGCGCTGACGCGGCTCTGTTTTCAGCCGCCCTGCTATAACGGCGCCACGCTTGCCGGCTTGACCCCACGCGCATGGATATTCAGTCGTGCAAAATGATCAGGAATGCAAATGTGCGTCACAAGCATTACTGAGTGCATCGGCGTGCGCATTTGGCAACGCCACACGGGCGTATAGAGGGCCGCCTCCAGACAAAACACCCTGAATCGCGCAACATTGCCCGGATGAAACCGTCAACAATCGATCCCGGCCTGATCCTGCTGGCGTTCGCGCCGGCCTTCCTGCTGACCATCGGCGCGGAGGCGTGGTACTGGGCGCGGCGCGATCCCGCCGTCTACAGCTTGCGCGATACCGTTTCCAACGCGGCGCTGGCGCTGATGCATCAGGCGTCGGATGCCTTTTTCCTCTGGCTGATGGTGCGCACGGTCTACACCTGGAGCTACCAGCACGGGTTGAAGGCGATGCCGCAAACCCTGTGGTCGTTTCTTCTGCTGCTGCTATTGCAGGACTTTCTYTATTACTGGTTYCAYCGSGCCAGCCATCGGGTGCGCTGGMTGTGGGCSTCGCACGTSRCSCAYCAYTCMTCSGARGGCATGAATTTCTCGACGGCSTTCCGGCAGAGCCTGACYTATCCGCTTTCGGGAATGTGGCTCTTCTGGATTCCGCTGGCGCTGATCGGCTTCACGCCCGACTGGGTGATCCTGGCGGTGGGGCTGAACCTCGCATTCCAGTTCTTTGTGCATACGCGGCTGGGCGGCCGCTGGCACCGGCTTGAATGGCTGGTCAATACGCCCTCGGTCCACCGTGTGCACCATGCCAGGAACCCGCAGTACATCGACCGCAACTATGCGGGCGTGCTGACCGTGTGGGACCGGATGTTCGGATCCTTCGTGCCTGAGCAAGCGCCGCCCGAGTACGGCATAACCCGAGGCATTGCCAGCCATAACCCGCTCACCCTCACCTTCCACGAATGGCGCGACATGTTCGCCGACGCATGGCGCCACCGGGATCCGCGCCATCTCTGGAAGCCGCCGGAGTGGCGCAATCCGCGCGAAGCGGCCGCCAAGCTGGCGCCGCCCGGCGCGGCGTTTGGAGCGGATCGCAGCCAGAATGCCCGACAGCCCCGATAACCCCGAAAAACGGGCAACAAAAAACCGCGCACAAGGCGCGGTTTTTTGTTGGCAAGACTGCCCGAGGCGAAACGCTTACGCGGTTTCGCGCGAAGCACGCTTACGCTCGTGCTCCTTCAGGTGACGCTTGCGCAGGCGGATGCTCTTCGGCGTGATCTCGACCAGCTCGTCGTCGGCGATGAATTCCACCGCGTATTCCAGCGACATCTGGATCGGCGGCACCAGGCGCACGGCTTCGTCGGTACCCGAGGCGCGCACGTTGGTCAGCTGCTTGCCCTTGATCGGGTTCACGACCAGGTCATTGTCGCGGCTATGGATGCCGATGATCATGCCTTCGTACAGCGCATCGCCCGGCTTGACGAACATGCGGCCGCGGTCCTGCAGCTTCCACAGTGCGTAGGCCACGGCATCGCCGTCGTCCTGCGAGATCAGCACGCCGTTGTGGCGCTCACCCAGGCCGCCTTCGCGCACGGGCGCGTAGTCGTCGAAGATGTGGCTGATCAGGCCGGTGCCGCGCGTCAGCGTCAGGAACTCGCCCTGGAAGCCGATCAGGCCGCGTGCCGGAACGCGGTACTCGAGGCGGGTGCGGCCCTTGCCGTCCGATGCCATGTCGAGCAGTTCGCCCTTGCGGCGGCCCAGTTCTTCCATCACGCTGCCCTGGTGGCCGTCTTCGACGTCCACGGTCAGCAGTTCGTACGGCTCGTGCTTGACGCCGTCAATTTCCTTGAACACCACGCGCGGGCGCGACACGGCCAGCTCGTAGCCTTCGCGGCGCATGTTTTCCAGCAGGATGGTCAGGTGCAGTTCACCGCGGCCCGACACTTCGAAGATGGTGTCGTCGCCGGTTTCGGCCACGCGCAGCGCCACGTTCGACTTCAGTTCGCGGTCCAGGCGCTCGCGCAGCTGGCGGCTGGTCACGAACTTGCCTTCGCGGCCTGCCAGCGGCGAGGTGTTGACGCAGAAGTTCATGGTCAGSGTGGGCTCGTCCACCTTCAGCATCGGCAGSGCGTCCTGSGCGTCCGGYGCGCACACGGTRCARCCGATRCCCAGTTCTTCGATGCCGTTGATCAGCACGATGTCGCCGGCTTCGGCTTCCGCCACGATTTCGCGCTCCAGGCCCTGGAACTTCAGCACCTGGTTGATACGACCCTTGATGGGGTTGCCTTCGGGGCCGAACTTGACCACCACGTCTTGCAGCGAGCGAGCGCGGCCACGCGAAATGCGGCCCACGCCGATCTTGCCGACATAGCTGTTGTAATCGAGCGAGATGATCTGCAACTGCAGCGGGCCATCCGGGTTGTCGTCACGGACGGGCACCTTGGACAGCACCGTCTCGAACAGCGGCTTCATGTCGCCTTCGCGCACGTCGTCGGTCAGGCCGGCGTAGCCGTTCAGGCCCGAAGCGTAGATCACCGGGAAGTCGAGCTGTTCGTCGGTGGCGCCCAGCTTGTCGAACAGGTCGAAAGTCTGGTTGATCACCCATTCCGGACGCGCGCCCGGACGGTCGACCTTGTTGATGACCACGATCGGCTTCAGGCCCAGCGCCRGCGCCTTGCGCGTGACGAAACGGGTCTGCGGCATCGGGCCTTCAACGGCGTCGACCAGCAGCAGCACGCCGTCGACCATCGACAACACGCGCTCCACTTCACCGCCGAAGTCGGCGTGGCCAGGGGTGTCGACGATATTGATATGGGTGCCGTTGTATTCGACAGCGCAATTCTTCGCGAGGATGGTGATCCCGCGTTCCTTTTCAATGTCGTTCGAATCCATCACGCGCTCGACCACTTGCTGGTTGTCGCGGAAGGTGCCTGCCTGGCGCAGGAGTTGGTCGACCAGAGTGGTCTTGCCATGATCGACGTGAGCGATGATGGCGATATTGCGGATGGCGCGGGTCATTGCAGCGTCTCGCTTTGGGGGCTGAGCATCAAAAGATAACCCGAAATTATAGCATGTTGCGGCGCAAAACCCGAGGCCGACATTCGGACACTTCTTACCCACCCCGCTCGACTGGATTTGGATTATTGCGTCATTAGCAATAACAAATTGCCCTCCTTGCGATTAGCAAATCGTGAACATATAGTTGCCACGACAAACATTGCAGCGACAAGCACCCGAGCGAGATGTCCGAGCAGACCCAATCCACTCCCGATGACACCCACCCCTTCGACCCGGCCGAATATTGCATGGGCGAAAGCGTGGGCTACCTGATGGCGCGCGCCAAGAACGTGTTGTCGCACGAGGTGGAGCAGGAGGTGACCGGCCTGGACATCACGCATGCCCAGGCAACCTGCCTGATGATGCTGGCCGCTGGCCGTGGCAGCACGGTGACCGACCTGGGCCGGGAACTCAACACGGACATGGGTTCTGTCACGCGCCTGCTCAGCCGCATGGAGAAACGCGGCCTGATCGAGCGCCAGCGCAGCGATGCCGACCGGCGCGTGGTCGACCTGTCGATCACGCCCGCCGGCCGGATCCTGGTGGACGAGTTGCCCCGGATCTACTGCCGCGTGCTGAACCGGCATTTCAAGGGCTTTTCCGATACCGAGTTGCAGACCTTCCGCTCGATGCTGCACCGGATCATCAGCAACAACAGCGGCTAGCCGGCGTAACAGACGCGCCTTTGCCAAGCCTCCCGGCCGCCGCCGCCCCGACCTCTCGAATAAAAGAACAAACAACAAGGCTCTGTCGTTCCGCACCCAGATGAATCAAGCTCTCTTCTCTCTCGCCCTGTCGCCGCGCGCAAGCGCGGCGGGCCGCCGGGCCGGCACGCTGGCGCTGACGGCGCTCGCGGCCGCGGTTCTTGCGGGTTGCGCCGCGTTCGGCAATTCGCACAGCACGCAGACGGTCACCGCCCCTGGCGCTCTTGCCAGCGCCCAGTCCCTGCCCTCGCAGCACGGCCAATGGCCCTCGCTCGACTGGATCGACCAGTTCAAGGATGCGCAGTTGCGCGGCCTGGTCGACGAGGCGGTGAAGGACAGCCCTAACCTGCAAGCCGCTTTCGCCCGCGTGGAAGCCTCGCGCGCGATCGCCGACGCCACCCGCAGCGCCCTGTATCCACAGGTCGACCTCCAAGGCAGCCTGGTACGCCAGCGCTTTTCCGAGACAGACCTGTTTGAAGGCACGCCGCTGGCCGGTTCGTGGCAAAACCAGACACGCCTGCAAGCCGGCCTGTCGTACGACTTCGATTTCTGGGGCAAGAATCGCGCGGCGCTCGAAGCCGCGCTGTCCGACGATCGCGCCATTGAGGCCGAAAGCCAGGCCTCGCGCCTGATCCTGACCACATCCGTGGCCCGCACCTATGCGCGCCTTGCCGCCTTGTACGCGCAACGCGACGTGGCCGAGCGCGCTATCGCCCAGCGGCGCGGCCTGACCCAGTTGTCGAGCGAGCGTCTCAGCGCCGGGCTGGATACCCAGGTGGAAACCACCCAGGCACGCGGCACGGTGGCTTCGGCGCAAACCGACCTGCTGCGCGTGGACGAAGACATCACGCTGGCGCGCAACCAGCTCGCCGCCCTGTTGGGCAAGGGCCCGGACCGCGGCCTGGCGATCCAGCGCCCGACCATCCTGGCGCAAGACACACCGCAACTGCCGGACAACCTCACCATCGACTTGCTGGGCCGYCGCCCCGACCTGGTTGCAGCCCGCTGGCGCGTCGAGGCCAGTAGCAAGGATATCGAGGTGGCGCGCGCGGAATTCCTGCCCGCCGTCAGCCTGACCGCCTTCGCCGGCGTCGCCTCGCTGGACCCCGCCAACCTGCTGATGAGTATCAGCCGCACCTTCGGCATCGGCCCGGCCATCCGCCTGCCGATTTTCCAGGGTGGCAAGCTGCGCGCCAACCTGAAGGGCAAGTACGCGCAATACGACCTCGCCGCGGCAAACTACAACCAGACGCTGGTCGACGCGCTGCGCGAAACCGCCGATACGGTCGCCAGCATCCGCAGCGTGGACACGCAGATCACGGCCCAGCGCGAAGCACTGGCCCTGGCCGAGCGGGCTTACTCGCTGGCCACCATCCGCTACAAGGCCGGACTGGGCACGCAGCTCACCGTGCTCAATGCCGAAAGCAATGTGCTGCAGCAGCGCCGCCTTGCCACCGACCTGCAGGCGCGCCGCCTGGATCTGCAAGTGGGCCTGATGAAAGCGCTCGGCGGGGGCTACCAGGAACAAGCCGAAGGCACGCCAAAGCCGGCCGAGGCACGCGGCTAAGCCCGCCCTCGCAGCGCAGGCACAGACAACAAGAACAGACCAACGGTACCGACAGCATTCTTCAAAGACGATCATGAGCGATAACAAGCAAGCGGCCCAGACTCCCGCCTCCCAGGCGGCCCCCGTCAACAACAACGGCAAGCGCAAGCGCCTGCTGCTTTCCCTGACCGCCGCGGTAGTGGTGGCCGGCGTGGGCTACGGCGTTTACTGGGGGTGGGCGGCACCGTGATCTCGATCGCGGCCGACGACACGCAACTGGTCACTGCCGGTCAGCCCTTGATCCAGCTCGACCGCGCCGACTCGCAGGTCGCCCTGGAACAAGCCGAAGCGCAGCTGGCGCAAGCCGTGCGCGAGGTCCGCACCCTCTACGTCAACAACGGTTCGCTGGCAGCCAACGTGGCGATGCGCGAGGCCGATGTGGCCAAGGCGAAGGAAGATCTCAGGCGGCGCATGGCCATCGCCAACTCCGGCGCGGTGTCGGGTGAAGAAATTTCGCACGCCCAGACGGCGCTGACGGCAGCCCAGTCGGCGCTGTCGGCAACACGCGAGCAACTGGCGTCCAACAAGGTGCTGACCGACCAGACCACGGTGGAGAAGCATCCCAATGTGCAGCGTGCCGCGGCCAACCTGCGTGCCGCCTACCTCGCGTTCGCGCGCTCGACCCTGCCGGCGCCGGTGACGGGCTACGTGGCCAAGCGYTCGGTGCAGGTGGGCCAGCGCGTGGCACCGGGCRCGCCGCTGATGGCCGTGGTGCCGCTRGACCARGTGTGGRTSGAYGCCAACTTCAAGGAAGTGCAGATCACGCATATGCGTGTTGGCCAGCCGGTCACGCTGGAGGCCGACCTGTACGGATCCAAGGTGACTTACAACGGCAAGGTAGAGGGTTTCTCGGCCGGTACCGGCTCGGCCTTCTCGCTGCTGCCGGCGCAGAATGCCACCGGCAACTGGATCAAGGTGGTCCAGCGCCTGCCGGTGCGTATCGCGCTGGATCCGAAGCAGCTGAAGGACCACCCGCTGCGTGTCGGCCTGTCGATGAACGTGACCGTCGACGTGCGCAAGGAGGAAGGCGCTGCGATGTCCAGCACCACGGTCGCCCGGCCGATGCAGACCGACGTCTATGAAAAGGTCGCGCAGGACGCCGACGCGCTGATCGCCCGCATCATCTCGCTGAACAATGGCGGCCGCCATGCGGCCGAACCCATGGCAGCGCCGGTTGCAGCCCCCGCCTCGGCCAAGCCCGCCAACACCTGAACATGGCCACCTCCATCCCCGCGCGCGACGGCGCCGCTCCCGGCGCCCCCGCGCCGGCTGCGCGCCCTGCCGCGCCAGTACCGCTCTCGGGCGGCAAACTGATCATCGGCACCATCGCGCTGTCGCTGGCCACGTTCATGAACGTGCTCGACTCGTCCATCGCCAACGTGTCGATTCCGGCGATTTCGGGCGACCTCGGCGTGGCGCCCAACCAGGGCACCTGGGTCATCACCTCGTTCGCGGTGGCCAACGCGATCTCGGTGCCGCTCACAGGCTGGCTGACAACGCGCTTCGGGGCGGTACGGCTGTTCATCACCTCGATCCTGCTGTTCGTGCTCTCGTCGTGGCTGTGCGGCGTCGCGCCCAACCTGGAAGTCCTGCTGGCGGCGCGCGTGCTGCAAGGCGCCGTGGCCGGGCCCATGATCCCGCTGTCGCAATCGCTGCTGCTATCGAGCTATCCACCGCAGAAGAGCACCATGGCGCTGGCGCTATGGGGCATGACCACCCTGGTGGCGCCGATCATGGGGCCGCTGCTGGGCGGCTGGATCTCAGACAACATGACCTGGCCGTGGATCTTCTACATCAACATCCCGGTGGGCCTTGGCGCTGCCTATGCCACCTGGGCGATCTACCGCGATCGCGAAACGCCCGTCAAGATCCTGCCGATCGACCGGATCGGGCTGGCGCTGCTGGTGATCTGGGTGGGGTCGATGCAGCTCATGCTCGACAAGGGCAAGGAGCTGGACTGGTTCCACTCGACCTCGATCGTGGTGCTGACCGTGGTGGCCATTGTCGGATTTCTGTTCTTCCTCATCTGGGAGAGCTATGAAAAGCATCCGATCGTGGATATCACGCTGTTCAAGGGCCGCAATTTCAGCGCGGGCGTGGTCGCCATCTCGGTCGCGTACGGACTGTTCTTCGGCAACCTGGTGATCCTGCCGCTGTGGCTGCAAACCATCGTCGGCTATACCGCGACCAATGCCGGCATCGTGATGGCGCCGGTCGGGATCTTCGCTATCCTGCTGTCCCCGGTGATCGGGAAGAACCTGCCCAGGATGGATGCCCGCTGGGTCGCCACCGTGGCCTTCATCACCTTTGGCGTGGTCAGCCTCATGCGTTCGGGCTTCACCCTGCAGGTCGATACCCGCTCGCTGATGATCCCGACGCTGATCCAGGGTGCGGCGATGGCGATGTTCTTTATCCCGCTGACCTCGATCATCCTGTCCGGCCAGCCGCCGGAGAAGATCCCGTCGGCCTCGGGCGTCTCCAACTTCGTGCGGATCACCTTCGGCGCGATCGGCGCTTCGATCTCGACCACAATCTGGGAGAACCGCACGGCGATGCATCACGCGCAGCTGGTGGAACAGGTCAACCCTTACAACCCGGCATACGCCGACCAGTTGAATCACCTGACGCAGTTGGGCATGAGCCAGGCCCAGGCCATTGGTCAGATCGAGCGCAGCATTTCGCAGCAGGCGGCCATGCTCGGCGCCAACGACATCTTCTGGATCTCGGGCGTGCTGTTCTTCGTGCTGATTGTTTTCGTCTGGCTGACCAAGCCGAAAAAGGGAGGCGAACTTGACGCCTCCGCCGCCGGGGCGCACTAAGCCAAGCGAGTGCTTCGCGCCCCCGGGCCAGGCCGGTGCCCTCACAGGCATCGGCCTCCCCCCCAATCGCCAATCGCCGGCGTACCTGCTCGACCCTCCCCTACCGGTTCAAGCCGGCAGGATTTCCTGCACCACGAATTCGACTGACTGCGCACCATCGGCGACGGGCAGGCGAACATGCCATCCAGTTGGCGTCCCTAGCAACGCCATGCCGGCGGGCGACAGGACAGACAGCTGTCCGCGCCGGAAGTCCGCCACATCGGGGTAGACGATGCGCCAGACAAAGTGCTCGCGGTGCTGCGCCTCAATGCAGAGAAAAGGTGCATTCAGCGTGACCACCTCGCGCGGCCGGTTGGCGGAGGCGCCGACCACGGCACGTCCGATGACTTCGCGGATGGACTTGCGCTGGAGCGCCGCCGTCCGTTGATCGGCGGCGAGCGCATTCAGGCGTTCGATATCGCAGGGGGTGAGGAAAACTGTCTTTCGCATGCCGACTCCCGGTGTCAACGCGCGCGACGTGGTCGCGCGTGTGGCATTTGGCTTCTGGGGGGAGCGAGGTTCGGCCCGGTGCGCTGCGCTTCGACGCGCCTTGCAGGCGGATCAGGCAGCGTACCGGGCGGCAGCGAGCGAGGCGGCTGTTGCCGCGCGTAAGAGCAGGAAGAGGCGGTTCACGAAGGCTCTGCAGTCGTGCCGCGTGTGCCCGGACGCAGGATGCGCCGGGTTGCGCGACAGATATTTTATATTTAAACAAATATCCGCCACAAAGGAAAGGCATCGCGCCAACCCTGCGCGCTTTCGCCGCGGCTCTCGTGATGTGAAGCGGCCTTTTTGCGCGATGCAACACGTTGGTAGCACCAAAGTCAGGCCGATGCGCCATTCGGAGCAGGGTCGGGCGCCCGCCTCCCTTATAGCTTGACCAGCCGCTCGGGACGGAGCGCCCCTTCGCGCATGCGTGCCACGCCCAACAGGCGTTGCGGTGCATCGCCATAGACGCGGGCAAGCTCGTCCTCCGCCAGCGCGGTGCCGGCAGGCAGGTCGCGCTGCGCAATACGCTGCCCCTGCAGGAAGCGTCCCATCGCCGCCGCATCGAGCGTCACCGGAACGCAGCGCTGCAACAAGGCATCGACCGGAGCCAGCAACGCCGGGCGTTCGTCATCGCCGTGCTGTTCGATCTGTTCCAGCGTGACCGCGCCGGCCAGGCTCAGGTCGCCAACCGCGGTGCGGCGCAAGCCGGTCAGGTGCGCGCCACAGCCCAGCGCCTCGCCGATATCTTCGGCCAGGGTGCGGATATAGGTGCCCTTGCTGCAAGTCACGCGCATGCTGAAGGTGGGTGCCAGCGGCAAGCCGCACTCCAGCAGCGTGATTTCGCGAATGGTGACGCGGCGCGCCGCGCGCTCCACTGTCTGGCCCGCGCGCGCGTACTCGTACAACGGGCGCCCGTCTTTCTTCAGCGCGGAATGCATCGGCGGCACCTGCTCGATTTCTCCCGCAAAGCGCGTCATGGCTTCTCGCAGTGCCTCCATGTCACACGTCACCGGGCGTTCCACAATCGCCTCGCCTTCGGCATCGCCGGTGGCGGTCTTGATGCCCAGGCGCACGACCGCCTCGTAGGTCTTGTCGGCCTCAAGCAGGTCCTGCGAAAACTTGGTCGCCTCGCCGAAGCACAACGGCAACAGCCCGGTGGCAAGCGGGTCGAGCGTGCCGGTATGGCCGGCCTTGAGCGCGCGCAGCAGGCGCTTGGCACGCACCAGCGCATCGTTGGACGACAGGCCGAGCGGCTTGTCGAGCAGCAGTACACCATGCACCTCGCGGCGGGGCTGCCGGGGCGGGCGGTTGTTTTGGGGATCGGTCATGACGGGAGCAATGTGGCGCCGGCGGGATTCCGAGCCCGGCGCGACAAACGGAAACAAGACAAGCGGGAACAAGAAAACGGCCCGTAATCACGGGCCGTCTTTCAGTCTTCTTTTGCGCGAGTGGAGTT
>NZ_JBFTLX010000267.1:0-9720 GCF_056396665.1 Cupriavidus sp. 05T313
TTCGACCCGGCCCATTTCGCGTAACGGCTCCAGCTCGCTGGGGCTCGGATTGCGGCCGTGCTCCCGCACGATGAAGGCGCTGCCGCGACGCTGCCACCCGGCAAGAATCGCCCGGGTGCTGAAGTTGCGATCGGCGATCCACAGTTCGGCCGGCTGGGCCGATGCGAGCAGGGTTTCCATGATGGCCCGCTCCTGGGCRTGCGCATCTTCACAGGGCACCAGATCGACGATCATCGCCGTGTCCGGGTCATAGACYACCAATGACTGCCCTGGCAAGGCCGCACCCCGAAACCCCCGCAATGGTTTCAGGCGCTTTTCGCTCGCCGGCAAATGGCTGCCATCCACGATGCGCAGGCGATAGCCATTCACCGATGGCGGCTGCTTGCGCAACATCGGTTGCWCGACCGGCCCCARCCGCTGCGCACTGCCTTGCACCAGGSCACGAACCAGCCCCGGCTCGGTCCGGCTKAGCTTGTCGTACAGCGCGGTGATGGAAACCGGCAGCGCCGGACTGGCCTTGGCTGCCGCATGCACCGACGGGCGCAGCCCCACGGCGACCAGCGACATGATTTCCACCGTCGTCGAGAACAATAACTCSCGCGTGTACTGCGTTTCACGCTCTTGCTCGAACAAYTCGTCGATCCAGGCCGGATCMAGGGCGCGTTGCAACCCCAGGCGCGCCATCACGCTRAYMGGGCTGTGTTCGAGAAAGCGTTCCACYACTGCGTCCAGTACCACGCCATTGACTCCGGTTTCTGTTCGAGAACACGGAGGGTGCCCTAATTTTCGTCACCTTGAAAGGGGTGGGCATAAGACCGCGATACATGCGGCGGTCCATCGCCGCGCCCTTGTCATTTTCCCACCGCAATTCGATGTAGCGTTCCAGGGCCGCGACTGTCTTCGGGTGGCTCAAATAGATGCAGCGCTGGCGACATCCCTTCGTGATCGAGGCCCGCAAGGTCACCTCTTCGCGGATTTGGCCAGGCGGTTGAAGTACGTCAGCCACCTCGATCCGAGCGATCTCTGACACCCGCATGCCACAGGTGAATCCCAGCAACAGTATGAGCACATCACGCTCCGGGTGCCGGCTGGTGGCCTCCGTCACGCGGAGCAAATGGCGGATCTGGGAAGGCTTGAGGGTCTTGGCGCGCTTGATGTGCATGGTTTCTCCAATCTCGGAATACGCTCGATTTCGAGCTGCATTACGAGAGAGAAACGGCAAGCACTCCTTTCCATCATAAACCGGCTAGTTTCTTGGCGTCCTCGGAAAAATGCCTGTGCGGCGTGACGGCGCCGGCTCGGCCTGGTCGGGCGCGTAGCTTCAACCCACGCGGAAATGCTCGACCGACTGCCCCGCATTGACCGCCCGGTGCAGCCAGGCCGGCATCTCGCCCTGCCCGTCCCATTTCTGCCCTTCGGCGTTGCGGTAGATGCGCGTCGGCGCGGGTGCCGCCGGCGGCGCGTTCTCGGCAAAGCAGCCGGCTGCCTGCAGGTCGGTCAAGGTCAGGCCGTGCCTGGCCATCTGGACACGGATCCACACCGTGGCTGCGGCGCGCTCGATCTCAAGAGACATAGGTATAACGTTTTGGGAGTCGGAAAAGTGCAACGATTTGGGGGCGCACGATCATTCACTCTTGCCGGCATCCCACACCGCCTGCATCGCCTCCATGCGTCGCGCCGCCTCGGTGGTCACGTAGCGCGTGGTGGTATCGAGCGAGGCGTGTCCGGCAATCTGCTGCACCATCTTGAGCGGCGCCCCGGTGGCCAGCGCGTGGGAAATACGGGTGTGGAGGCTGCCAGTGCGTGCTGGCGGCRTGCAGCCGCTTGCCGCACCCGCCACCAAATGCTACCCGCCGCTGTTGCGGATCAGTTCGATGTCTGCCATATCGCGCGTAACCGCCGCCTGGGCCTTCTCCAGGTCGGTCGCCACCCAAACGCCAGCGACGATGCGCTCCGTTAACGAGTTGATGCCGGCCTCTTTTGTTCGGATCAAATCCTCTCTCCTGGGTATCCGAAACACGGTGGCTCCGAAACGTACCGGTTGGCTGGCGACATACATCTCATCGAAATCCATGTCGCCCACCGACGTGAGGATATCGATGTCGGGCGCCATCTCATTCGGGAGCGCCGCCCGCGTACCGGACTTGTGGAGCCGGTCCAGCAGACTTTCCGAACTCGCACCGGCTAGGCCACGTAGGACTGCGTGAACCTGGTTCGGTGTGAATCCAGTAGTGCTCATCCAAACATCCAAGTCATGTGTCGGTCTGAGAATACCAAGTCCCTGCATCGCCTTCCCGCCGATAACCACGTAGCGTGCGCCCGCTTGGTTCATGGCGAGAATGAAGCGGCGCTGCACCTTCGTCATGAGGCCAAGTCTGGTCAAGGGGGCATTCTTCATTGGGCCTTCCCTTCGTGGAAGAACCGCTTCATCGCCGCCATGCGCCGGGCATCCTCGGTAGTGATGTATCGGGTAGTTGTGTCGAGCGAAGCGTGGCCGGCGTTCTGCTGGACCATTTCCAGCGGCGCACCGGCCGCGAGCGCGTGGGAAATATGCGTGTGCCGCATCCAGTGGGTGCTGGCGGCGCGCAGGCGCGCCGCGCCGCGCGCATCCACCAGGTCCAGCTCGCTGGCGCAGGCCTGGAAGAAGCGCTTGATCTGCCGGTACAGCGTGGTGGCGGCCAGCGCGGCTTGCGCGCCGGCGCGATCGGCCTTGGCCCACGGCGCCCGCTCGGCCTGGTCGGTGGCGTGGCCCAGCAACGCGACGCCGCCCGCGATCCGGTTCGCCGCCGGGTCCGCGGCAAAGCCCCGCGCCACCAGGTACCGTCCCAGCGCCTCGATCGCCGCCTCCGGCACCGGCACCCGACGCGGCTTGTTGCCCTTGCCGAGCACGGTCAGCCACCAGCCCTCCTCCCGCGCCTTGGTGCCGCCGCCTTTGGCACCGGGCAGGCTCACCCATTCGAGGTCGTCGGTGGTGACCGACACCACCTCGGACAGGCGCAGACCGGTGGCGTACAGCAGCGGCAGCGCCACCTGCAGGCGTTGGTTGGCCGAGCTTGGCGGCAGCCGCGCGAGGCAGCCGGACACGAAGGCCCATTGCTCCTCGGTCAGGCTGCGGCCCGTGTCCATCTTCGGCTTGACGCTCTTTGGCACATGGATGCCCTGCCACGGGTTGCCGGCCAGGTAGTTCTTGTCGTTGAGGTAGCGGTAGAGATTGGTCAGTATCCGCACCGCCAGGGCTTGCGCCGCTAGCGACAGCGGCCCCTCGAAGGGGCGCCAGACCGGGCTCCAGCGCTCGCGCGAGCGCGGCGCGCACCAGTCCGCCGGGGGCGCCGCGAGGAAGTCACGGTAGGCCAGGCAATCGTCGGTGTCCATCGAGGACAACGGCTTGGCGCGCACCACGAGCGCCCACAGCAGGAAGCGCTCGGCTTCCCGGCGGTAGCCCCGCTGGGTGTGCGACAGGTAGTGCAGCCAGTCCAGCGGACCCGGCAGCGTGGCCAGGTCGCGGCGGCGCTCGCGCAGCCGTGCCACCTGCTCGGGCGGCAGGCCGGCCTTGGAGCGCAGCCAGGACAGCACCGCCTCATAGTCGTTGTGGGCGCCGATCAGGCAGCGCGCTTGCGGCAGGCGGTAGGCGCCGGCGCGGCCATCCAGCTCGGCCGGCAGGATCAGCTTGTCGAGGGGCACCAGCGCGCCCGCGCGGGATCCGCGCGGCACCACCGCCGCGAGCTCGTGCGCATAGCGCTGGCGGCGCGGCACCGCCACGTGGGCGCCGATGCCCTTGCCGAGCGTTTCGGCATGGGTGCGCAGGAAGGCCTCGACCGCGCGGGCCTTGCCGGCCCCGATCGCCGGCAGGCTGCGCGCCCAGCCGCTGCCCAGGCTGTTGATGCGGTCGATCAGGTCGGAGAGCGTGGCCACGCCCGCCGCCTCCAGCCGCGTGGCCAGAGTGTCGGCTAGCCACGCGCGGCAGGCGTCGCCGGCCAGCACCGGCTGCGCGTACTTGCCCTCCAGCCAGTCGACCGCATCCAGCTGCCGGCGCATTAGTGCGGCGCGCTTCGCCTCCCGCTCGAGCGCCCGGCCGAAGCGGGTGCGGTACGCCTCCTGCTGCTCGGCCTGGGAGAAGCCGTCGAGGCCGGCTTCGGCGGCGAAGTCTTCCAGCGACGGCAGGCCCTCGCCCGGGCGCCCGATCTGGCGGAAGTCGACCCGCACCAGCCGGGCCATGCCATAGCGCTCCGCGCGGCCGGCGGCGGCGGCCAGCTCGCCGCGCAGCCAGGCCGTGACACGGCGCACCTTGGGGTGACCAGCAAAGCTCCGTGCGGCGCGGTCCTGCGCCGGCAGTTCGTCGTCCACCCCGCCCGGGCCGCGGGCGGCAAGCTCGGCTTCCGCCTCGATCTCGCCCTCGTCCAGCAGGTAGCGTTCCCACATCGGACGGGCATGCAGGCCCTGGATGATGGCGCGCAGGAAGCCAAAGTGGCCGCGGTGCAGATGGCGTCGCGTGACCGTGCGCCGGCGGCGACGGGGCGCGGCGGCTGGCGGCGCCACAGTGACGGAATCGGTAGGCAACGAGGCAGCCGGGATGGTCGTGGTCATGGTGATGGTGCCGTCAAGTCGCCGCAGCCTGCCAGACCCAGCCGGTGCCTACCAAAAATAGCGGGGTGGCGCGGAGGAAGCCAGTCGCGAACGCCGCCACGCAGAGATTGGCCACCGCTCGATCGCGCGGCCACACCACCACTTCCGCACCGGCCACAGTCCCGGAGTGGTGCTTGGCATTGTGGGCACGGACAGGAAACGCGGGAAAGTCGGCATGTCCGGGATAGCGGCACGCGCGCGCGGGGTCCCGATAATAGAGGCTATCGCTGAAGGCGTGGTAATGGTGTCCCTGGATCAGCCAGACCACCTCGACGCCGGAAGCGTGGTAGCGCAGCGACCGGCGCTCGTACTCCTCCAGCGTCTGCGGCGACAGCTGCACCTCAAAGGCCACCTTCCGGCCCTCGCCCTCGGCCAGCACATCTGCTTCCCATGCCTCGCCCGAGGGCGAAGTCCCACCCTGCTCCGGCGCAGCCCGGTAGCCGGCCGCGCGCAGCCCCCGCACGAGCTCGGCCTTGATCTCCAGATGCATGGGCGACTCCGGCTGATAATTTGGATCGCGCCCGCCCGGCGGGTGCGCGAAGAACTGCAGCCCGCGAATGCTGCGTTTGAGCACCGCGGGCTGGCGGTTGCCCTTCATCACCAGCGTGCCGACGGGCAGGCGGCGCAGCGCAGCCCACGCGTCCGGCGAACAGGAAATGGAATCGATCGGCTCGCCGGTCAGCGTGTGGATAGCGGTCAAGGGCATGGTCGTGGCAGTCTTGGCGACGGAGGAAGGCAGCAGCGCGGCGCGATCTCAGCGCGACGCGCGCTTGGCGAACGCCTGCAGTTCCATGAGCCTGGCTTCCGAGAGCCGGACTTCGCAGCGCAGCCGGTCCGAGGGCGCCATGGTGCGTTTGGCCCCATCGTCGGCGTGCATGGCCCGGGCAAGGTCGGCCTCACTCTCGCATTGCGCCTGGCGGTAGGAGGTCCAGGCGGCCTGCGCGGACGCGAGCAGCTCGCGCCGGCGCGGGTCGGCCGCCTGGCGCAGCGCTGCCAATGCGTTGGCCTGCTGCTGATCTAGGTCACTGCGGGTTGTGGCGAGGCAAGCGGCATCGAAGCGCCACAGCGCGTCCGTCTGACAGTCCGGGACCGCGCTGGCGGCCAGCGCAATGGCCGGCGGCAAGACGGCGGCAATGGCCGCAACGGCGAATCGGGCGGGCAGGAAGCGCATGGTCGCGGGCTCCATAAGGTTGCGTGCGGTCGCGTGACCCGGACCGGGGCAGCCACCGCCCCGGCCAAGGTGGGTGACCAAGGTGGGCAAGGCCTAGCGGGCGATGTGCGCCATTGTAGCGCGAGACGCTTCCGGCGCAAGGGGTCATGCGTACCTTATTTTCGCAGTGCATGATTATTAAGGTAATCATGTACTGGTAAAACGTAAAAACAGATGTCGCCAGGCCCAAGCGCCGTTCGCACACCTGATCCCCTGTGGAAGTCCGACCGCCGATGTGGACGCGGCAGATCTGGCCCAACCGCCACCAGCGCCTTCACCCTGGCCGGGCGGCAGCCACGTGTTGCCCACCGAGGGACGGCTCGTGGCCAACGAACTGCCCGGGCCCGACGGGCGGAAGCGGTTCGGATCCCACCCTGGGTGCCGGGGTGTTTTCCGACGCCCTCCACCGACGCCCCCCTGGCACTCTGGGGTCGATGACGGCCCGCGTGCCGAGTGTCGAGCACAGCCACACCAGGATGGCGACGCGCCGATCGACGGGTGGGGCGTCCGGCGCGCCAACCTGCACCACATCTGCCGGCTATTCGACCTGCCAGCTGCCGAGGCAGCGCTCGCGGTGTCCGTTCTATGACGACTTCCGCGGCGACGCGGAGTCAGCATTGCAAGCTCAATATGGAGCGGGTCATCGAAGAACTTGAGGGGTGTCGCGTCGAGCTGGGATTGGGACCCTTACGGAGGCGTGACGTCGTCTGCACAGGCCGCTTACAGAGCGTCGTGCGACCGGACGGCACCCGATGGGAAGTGACGATGTATTGCCAGCACGAGGTGCTTTGGACGGTACTAATGGGTATCATCGCAACCGCGATGGACAGCACCCGAGTGTCTTGAAATGCCCCGGGGCGAGTCGGCCAGGAGAGGGTCCGGCTGCGGGGGCCAATGGCGTCGGCCTGATGGTGGCCCCGTCGAAGCTCGGGTCGGGTGAGCGGTGGCCAGCCCCGCCAAGCGGCTGCAGTGCCACCCCTCTCTAATCTGCACAACGGCAAAGCCGTTGCCGTCCCCATCCAGTTCGAGCTCGCTGACTATTCACTTGGTGGCCGGGCCTTCGTCGGCCGGGTCAGGCCGGCGGCGAGGCGAGGACGGCGACACAGGGAGGCCGCGTTTCCGCCGGCGTCCTGCGGTGGTGCAGCCTGGCCTGCCGAGCGGCGGGTTCGCCCCCAGCGCGACGGGGTAACCACGACGCCGAGGACTCGCCCAGAATCGGGGGACAACTCTGCCGACCTGGCTGGCCAGCCGCATCATGCGTCGGCTGGTCAGGTCCGCTTCGTCAAGGGATCAGGGGCAACCTCTGGCCTTAGAAGCACTAGCGAACCACGACCTCAGCGAGGCATACCGCATGGCTTCGACGATGTAGCCGCCCTCTTCGCTCTGGAGATTGTGATGAAGACGGCCCTAGAAAGCCAAAACCCCGCTTGCGCGGGGTTCTGACTCTAATTACGGAGGCACGTCCGGAATCCCGGACCACCCCCGTCTCATAGTGGATTATACCTGATTATCAAGTATCCGTTCAGGCATTTCTATGGTGAGTGTTGAGTGCCGTATCATGGCACCCACACGTCCCTCGTCGCCCTATCAATGCAGAATCACCTCACAGCGCCGCGCCTGGCCACGGTTCAACGCTTCTTCGACAGCCGGTCGAGCACCGATCTCATGGGCAGCTACAGCTGGTGTCAAGCGGTCGCTGCCGCCCTACTGCCCATTCTCGGTGACTTCGAGGTGTCGCTGCGCAATGCGTTGCATCGCAGCCTTTCTCAATTCTACGCCTCGACGGATTCCGCACCCTGGATGTTACCGATCTCCGGGCCCGTTCACGCCGGTGCGCCAGTCCCGAAAACGCCACATTCGATGTCTTCGATCGACAAGAAAGAAATCGAGAAGATCATTGACCGTCGGTCCAAGCGGGGGCGCGCCGTTGGCCACGACGACATTGTTGCCGCACTGTCGTTCGGTTTCTGGGAACAGCTTGTGAACGGCTTAGGTCGAGCAAGTCACCCCAACGGACTGCAGGCGAGAGCGCTGACACTGGCCTTTCCAGCTGCGCCGGCGGGAACGATCTACGCTTCTCAGCAGTTTCGCGAACGTATCGTCCGGCTGCTCCGGGCAGTGCGTGACGTCCGCAACCGGATCGGGCATCACGACGCGATCTGGGCCATCCCTGAATTCGATATGCAGGGCTATCCGGGCTTCATCCCCCGCCGGCCGCGCCACACGTTAATCAGCACCCGATTGTTCGCGTCGCGCATCGCCTGGCTGGCGTCCTGGATCGATCCTGCCGTCGGCAACCACATTCAACGCTCTGATCATTGGGATTGTCTGCAGCGGCTTCTGTCACGCCATGCGCTTGCCACATACCGCCGGCGCGGTGGCCGCGCCGGGAGCTACGACGCGGTGATCGAAGGCAGCGATACGCTCGGTCACATTGGTGCGTTCCATTTCTGAGCTGGCCCAGCCCAAGTTTGGAGCACGGAGTGTGTCGCTCAAAGCCAAGTTGTTCCGGCGATACGCGCCCTGGTGAGCGATACCCGCCCTTCCCTGCCAGCCGTTGATCGGCAGGACGTGCGTTGATCGAAACGGGCAGCCGGAGCCACATTCTATACGAATTTTCAGTATATAACTTTCCACATTTCCGGGCACAGTCCGGCGCATACATTGCTGTTGATAACGGCACCAAGCGGCTGCTGTGGAGCCTGCGATCTGTGCGTTCAAGGTTCTGCAGCCCCTGGCAAATTGGCGCTAGCTCGAGTACGGGCGAACTGACCGAGACTGCGGTCCAAGGCGGCTGTGCGGCTGGCGTTCATACCGTCCTCAGCCGGCCACGCAGGATCGTCCTAGCGGCTGCCAGGTGCTCGTCGATCGCCTTGCGAAGGGGCCTAGTGCGAGGATCCTGGAGGGTCCGTCGCCGGCAGCCGGCTCCATAGGGTGAGCATAACTTCCAGGTGTTCGAGGGCACGTGCCTGTGGCAGCGCGGAGGTCACGCCGTTGGCCCAGATCACCAAGGAGGCTTCGTCAACGCTCCAAGTTGCGCCATAGGCCCGACCCAACGTCATGCCGCGGAGAGCGTCAACCAGCGTGGCCAACCGCTTCATGATAAGAAACAGGCCCGATAGGCGCAGCTGCTTTTCCTGAATCAGCCAGGCCAGGTCCGCTGGAACGGTTTTGACTTGGATTTTCGTGAAAYGAGCCGGCTCGGCCGGTCGTTTCTTCGTAGAAGACTGTTGGTGTGTGGGGTTACGTCTCTGATCGGCGCTAGGTCCTTGTCGGCGGGAAGCGTTGAAAGTGCGCTATCGCTCACGTGTTATGCAACCACTACCGGCTTGCTGCGGCAGCCGTCTGCTAGGCCGAGGCGTTGGATGGGCCCACGTCGTGTAGGCCGTTCTGCCAACGCCCTTCAGGTTGGCCGCAGACGGATATGGGGGAGCTACATTCGCGGTTCCATCACCTCCCATGGAGCAGCGGCGCTTGGGCATGTTGGCGCTAGCCTGAGTACCGGCTGACTTACTACTTGCCACATGGCGAGCAGCGACTGTCTTGAGGAATTCGTTGCAAGGACATGAGCGGTCCGCCCGATCACAAAATCTGCATTCTTGGACTGCTAGCACGATGCTTTAAAGGTAGGCGTCCCTGGGCTCCGACTCTTCACATGGGAGGAACGTCATAATCTAGCCCATAGCCCCCGAGATTCGGAAAATGCTTGGTCGCCGCCCTTGCTTGCTGGACTTGTGAACTGGTGCTAGGGGGATTCACCGGAAGTCCAAAGGTCCACGGTTGTCACGTAACAACCGTCAACACGCACAGGGCTCTCAGGGCTCGTGCGCATCTCCGAATCGATACGAAGCAACGGCAAGAACAATTCAGAACGAGAACGTCCATTC
>NZ_JBFTLX010000268.1:0-9700 GCF_056396665.1 Cupriavidus sp. 05T313
AGCGCAGGTTGATGCGAGTCCCGGATGCGGCGCGCGCATGACCCCACTCGAGTGGGGCTGCGTCATGTCTCCAATGTATTCAAACTAGGCGACGGGACGTTCTCCGAACGCCCCTGACCCTTCTCAGCCCGCCACAATTGTCGCGGGCTTTTTTTTTTGTATGTCTTTTTGATGAGATTTTTTTGGGGGGGCGGGGAGATGATGCGCCAATGAAAAAAGCCGGAAGCATTGCTGCTTCCGGCTTTTAGAATTCGCTGGTGGGGCGTGAGTGACTCGAACACTCGACCTACGGATTAAGAGTCCGCTGCTCTACCAACTGAGCTAACGCCCCAACGAAGAAAAAGATTGTATCATCGTTTTTGCGTTTGTCAAACCCCCTCCCTGCGAAATCTTTCCTGTGCGAGCAGGGCCACGTATGGCATGTGCGAATTGCCCCGGTTCCTGCAGCGATGCGAAGGCGCAGGGGCTTTTTCATGCACCGGATCCATGCATTCATGCCATGGGAACTCGCCTTGTGCATCGGTAGTCATGCTTGGAGGCGAGCGAGGCGTAGGCCTTTGCGGACGAGTCGGGCCGACCCATGTTAGGATGAATCTTCACTTGCAATGGAGGGCTGTACCGATGGATATCAAATTCCAAGAGCAAGATCGCTACGATATCAATAATGAAGGCTTGCTATTCCACGCTGTTGTCAACGGCGAACAAGTCACCTGCGTGGTGACGCGCGAAGCGCTGTGGGAAGGCTTCAGTGCCGACCAGGTCTTGTCGCTGGAAGAGGCTTTCCGCGCCGGACGCGAGACAATYGAGCGTGCCGCCGTGGTGCTGATCGAGCAGGGCGCAGCCCAGCCGGTGGTGGTCAAGCGCGCCCATGTGGCGCCGCTCTGAAACGGGTCTCAGGCCGGGTCGGTCATCGGTCCGATCCCGTGCTAACGTTTCATGTTGTTGCGGCTTCTCGCCGCCTGGCGCCGGTTCCACGCCGGCGTTTCTCTTTTCCGTTCCCGCGGTCATGCCTTGCCGGGTTCAGGTCACGTTCCAGATCTAGTCGTACTCTTTCTTACGCCGTGCCATGGAGTGCYCCGCCCGGGCGGCTTGCGCATTCCTCGAAGATTCGCGCCTGGCATTGCGCGCATCCGGCGGGATCCAGGCGGGCAATGATGGTGTGCAGCGCCTGCCGCTTGGTGGAGAAGATATGCCCCTCGCCCAGCTTTAGCGCAAAGCCGGTCTGATCCCATGTCTGCAGGACCTGCGTGCGCGGACGGTGGAAATACAGGTCGCCGCCGGTGGCACGCCGTTCGGCCAGCTCGCTTTCCCACATTTCGGCGCCGGCCAGGTCGATGAAGTTCATGCTCTTGGTCATGGCAAGCAGGTGGATCTGTCCAGGATGGGCGCTGCGTGCTTCGTGCAGGCGGTCGGTGACGTACTGGACGGCGCCGAAGTAGATTGCGCCTTCCATGCGCAGCAGCTTGAGTTGAGGACATTCCGGCTGCGGGCGGTGCAACTCGTCCAGCGGCGTAAAGCGGCGGTCGGGATCGTCCGCGTCGGGCACCAGGCTGCGCACAGCCGGCCGCGACGTGCGATAGAGATAGGCAACCAGCGACAAGATGGTGCCGAGCAGAACCGCCATTTCCAGGCGGATGGCCAGCGTGGCGGCAAAGGTGCTGACGGCGATGGCGAATTCGGTCTGGCTCAGGCTGGCGATGCGGCGCAGCCGGGCGAAATCGAACAGGCCCCAGGCCACCAGCATCAGCATCGCGGCGATTGCCGCGAGCGGAATCCGGGCCAGCAGTGGTGCGCTTGCGGTGACCAGCACGACCAGCAGCACGGCCGAGAAAATGCTGGCCAGCGGCGTCTGCGCGCCCGCTTCATAGTTSGGCATCGAGCGGTTCAGCGAGCCGCASGAGATATAGGCGGAGAAGAAGCCACCCGCGATATTGGACAAGCCCTGGCCAATGAACTCGCGGTTGGCGTCGATGTGCTGGCCTGAGCGCAGGGCAACCGCCTTGGCGATCGAAATCGACTGGCCGAGCGCCACGATGGTGAGCGCGGCGGCGATGCCCAGCAGGTCGGGGATGGCCTGCCAGGAGATGTCGGGCACGTGCAAGGGCGGAATGGCCGACGGTATCGGGCCAACCACGTTGACGTGGCGCGCGCCTTCGCTCCAGCCCGGCGCATTGAGCAGCAGGGCGATGCCGTAGCCTGCCAGCAGGCCGATCAGCATGAAGGGCAGCCGGCGCGAGACGCGCTTGACGGCGAGCGTGACCGCCAGTGTGACCGCGGCCACGGTGAACGCGCTCCAGTTGATGGTGTCGGCGTTGTCGAGCAGGAAGCGCACTACGCCGAAGGCGCTCGTGCCCGTGGGCACGGCCAGCCCGAACAGGTCCTTGAGCGCATAGAGCCCGATCAGCGTCGCCGCGCCGCAGGTGAAGCCAAGCAGCACCGAGGGCGAGATAAAGTTGGCGAGCGAACCGAGGCGCAGGGTGCCCACGGCAAGCTGCAGCAAGCCGACCATGACGGTGACGGCGAGCGCGAGATTGATGTACTCCGGACTGCCGGCAAACGCCACCGGACTCAGCATGGCGAACAGCGCCAGCGAGTTGGCATTGGTCGGCCCGGACATCACGTGCCAGCTCGACCCGAACAAGGCCGCCACGATGCAGGGGATGACGGCCGCATAGATGCCGTACTGTGGAGGCAGGCCGGCGAGTGTGGCGAAGGCGACCCCCTGCGGCAGCACCAGCACGGCGCCAAGCAGGCCCGCGATCAGGTCGGCGCGCAAGGAGGCCGGGCTTATGCGGTGCCGCCATGCTGGCAGCAGGCGCCCAAGCACGCCGCCTGTTCCGCCTTGCGCTGCAGGCACGGTCATGCGCGCGGGTCTCGCTCGGTGAAGGTTTCCAGCAGTTCGTCGAGCGCGCCATAGACCTTGCCGAGCCGCTCGGCGCCGATCATCTGCTCGAGCTCCTCATAGCGCCGGTCGATCAGCGGCTCCATCTCGGCGATCACGGCGCGGCACTTGTCGGTCAGCGAGATCAGCTGGCGGCGCTGGTCCGTGGTGGAGCGGGAGCGAAGGATCAGGCCCGCTTCCTCCATGCTCGACAGCATGCGGGTCAGGCTCGGGCTCAGGATGAGGCAGGCGTCGGCGACCTGGTTCGGCTCCATCTCGCCCTGCTCGTTGAGGGTGCGCACCACGCRCCATTGCTGCTCGGTCATGCCGTGCTGGCGCAGGATGGGCCTAAAGCCCGCCATCAGCGTTTCGCGGGCTTGCAGCAGCAGGTGGGGAAGGTTGCGGTGGCGGAAGGTGGCCGGTTTCATGCCGGCAAGTGTAGCTGTGCGGCGGCCCGGAAGCGAGACGGTGGCTTCCCGGATATCCCGAACGCGGACTTGCGCATACCGCTTTAACCCAGGGCGAGCGTCGCAACCACCGGCGTGTGGTCCGACGGCTGCTCCCAGGTGCGCGGCACGCGATCGATCACGCAGGCGCTGCACACATCGCGCAAGGCCGGCGACAGCAGGATGTGGTCGATGCGCAGGCCGGCATTGCGGCGGAAGGCGAACATGCGGTAGTCCCACCAGGAGAAGCTCTTCTCGGGCTGCTCGAACATGCGGAAGGCATCGGTCAGGCCGAGCGCCTCCAGCGCCCTGAAGGCGTCGCGCTCCGGGGGGGATACCAGGTTCTGGCCTTCCCACTTCTTGGGATCGTGCACGTCGCGGTCTTCGGGTGCGATATTGAAGTCGCCCAGCAGCGCGAGCTTCGGGTACTTCGCCATCTCCTCTTGCAGCCACACCGTCATCGCCTGCAGCCAGCCCAGCTTGTAGGTGAACTTGTCGGAGTCCGGCGCCTGGCCGTTGGGGAAATACGCGCACACCAGGCGCACGTCGCCGTAGGTGGCCGCCACCACGCGCTGCTGGGCGTCCTCGTAGCCGGGGATATTGCGCACCACGTCGCTGGGCGCCGCCATGCTAGCGTTGCGCGCCAGGATCGCCACGCCGTTGTAGGTCTTCTGGCCGGTGAACACGCTGTGGAAGCCCGCGCTCTCCAGTTCGGCCAGCGGGTACTTGTCGTCCGGCATCTTCAGCTCCTGCAGGCACAGGGCGTCGATCGGCGCGTCGGCTTTTTCCTGCTCGATCAGCCAGTCCAGCACTTGCGGTAGCCGGACCTTGAGCGAGTTGACGTTCCAGGTGGCGATTCTCATCTTTGTTTGTCCTGTTGATCTAAAGATCTAAAACGCATTTTACAGGGCGGGAACCCTTTGGCGCCGCCCGCAAGCACGAACAGCGGCGTGGCGCGCGAGCAAGCCGTTGCCGCGCACGGAAGCCAGATCGGCGATGTGGTTCTCGATGAGAAGCTGTCCCAACAGCAGGCTGGCGAGCGCAACCCCGACGCAAAAACATTCCCGGCTGGACGCAAGCCGGCGCGGCCTCAAGGCTTGAAGGAGCCCTCGATGGCATAGCGCGAGCCCGGATGCACCAGGCGCGCCAGCGTAATCGGCGAGCCCTGGCTTTCGGTGCGCCGGACCACGATCAGGCAAGGCTCGGCCGGCTTGATGCCCAGCAACTCGGCCTCCTGCTCGGTGGGCAGTTGCGCCTCGATCGAGTACTGGGCCTCCCATAGCGGTGCCACGGTCAGCAGGTAATTGGTGGGCGTGGTCTTGGTGAAGTCCACGTCCAGGTAGTCGGGCGCGCGGGCGGGGTTGACGTAGCGGTCCTCGCACAGCAGCGGCACGCCGTTCTCGCTATGGACGATCAGGGTGTGGAAGACCGGGCTGCCGACGGGCAGTCCCATGCGCTGAGCCAGGGCCTCGTTGACCACCTCGGCGCGCGCCATATGCACGTCCGAGCGATGGCGGTGGCCGCGTTCGGTGATCTCGTCGTGCAAGTCGCGGATGGTCAGGGTCGACGACGCGCGGTAGGGCTGGGTGGCGAACGTGCCCACGCCCTGTACACGCTCCACCAGTCCTTCTGCCTGCAGTTCGCGCACCGCCCGGTTGGCCGTCATGCGGCTGACGCGGAACTGCGTGACCAGCTCGGACTCCGACGGCATCAGCGTGCCCGGCGGCCAGCGCCCGGCGCTGAGTCCTTCCTTGAGGTAATTCTTGATATGCGCGTAGGCAGCGGCGGGTGGCAGGTAGGTCATGGCACGCATATTACTTGACCGGGCTTGTCTAGCCAATTTCCATTTTCGAAGGTTCCCAGGGAGTAGGGCGCCAGGACATGGCCCGTGTCAGGGTAGTCCCGACTCGTTGATTTGTTGTCCTTTCTTGTATATACAAGAATAAGCAACAAGAAAGTGACTCCCGGGTGAAATTAGAAGGGCGCTGCGCTGAAGGCGCTATCGGAGGTGGCATGGCAAAGGTGAAAATTTTTCAGGGGTGGTATGTGGTCGGCGCGACACACATGCTGCTGGCTCTGATCTTCGGTGCCGCGTATTCGTTCGGGGCCTTTTTTGCGAGTATCCAGGAGGGCTTCCAGGTGGGGAGCTCATCCGCGGCTTCCGTGTTTTCGTTCACCGCGCTGATTTACTATGCGGTGGGCGTTTTCTCCGGCGCCCTGGCCGATCGGATCTCGACGCGCCGGGTTATTGCCCTGGGGATCGTGCTGCTGGCGCTAGGCTTTGCCATTGCCAGTATTGCCACGGATTCACTGGCGTGGTTYCTGGTTGCCTTCTGCACGCTGGTGGGGCTGGGCGTCGGCCTGGTCTATGTACCGGCGGTGACGGCGGTCCAGCGCTGGTTCGTCAGGCATCGCAGCAAAGCTTCGGGCCTGGCGCTGGCTGGCACCGGGCTTGGTACGTTTGCCGGACCGGTGGCGGCCGGGTTGCTGATGGAGCAGATGTCCTGGCAGGCAACGATGCGGTGCTTCGCACTGGTCATCGCGGTGGTCGGGCTGGCGATGGCAATGGTAATGAAGGGGCGGCCGGAGGAGGCCGGCCTGCATCCCGATGGCGCTGCTTCCCTGCCAGGCGCCGTCCAGGCCAGCCCGCAGGCGGGGCATAGCCTGGCGCAGGCGGCGCGCGGCGGACGGTTCTGGTGGTACTTCGCTGCTATCCTGCTAGGCTCGGTCGGCCTGTTCGCCGCACTGGTTCATATCCACCCCTATGCGCGGCAGCATGGCATCTCTTCCGCTGGCGGGAACCTGCTGATCGGGCTGGTGGGCGTCGGCAATATCCTGGGCCGCCTGTCGCTGGGCGGGCTCGGCGACAGGCTCGGCCCAGGGCGGCTGCTGATGTGCCTGACCCTGGCGCTGGCCGTACTCAACGGCGTGTGGCTCGGTGCCGTTAGCTTTCCCGCGCTGGCGCTGTTCGCCATTCTGTTCGGCGCGGCAAACGGCGGCTGCATCTYCCTGTATCCCGCGCTCGCCGCGACCTGGTTCGGCACGGCCAACCTCGGGTCCATCCTCGGGGCGCTGTATATCGCGGTCGGGGTTGCCGCGATGGCCGGCGGTAGCTTCGCGGGCTGGCTCTTCGATACCTGCGGCAATTATTCGGCCGCGATTGCAGCGAGCGGATGCTGCGCGTTGGCTTCGGTAGCGTGTATTGCCCGTGCCGGCCGCCATGAAAAAAGCGGCTCGATATGAGCCGCTTTCTTCGTTACGCTTCCTTGCTTTCCCCTACCCTGCCTTATGCCACCGCCATGCCGCCGTGCCGCAGCAAGGCGTCGATCTGCGGAGCGCGGCCRCGGAATGCGGTGAAGGATTCCATGGCCGGGCGGCTGCCGCCCACGGACAGGATCTCGCGGCGGTAGCGCGCGCCGGTCTCGGCGTCCAGCACGGTGCCGGAGAGCTTTGCGGCCTCCTCGAACGCGGCGTACACGTCTGCGGACAGCACTTCAGCCCACTTGTAGCTGTAGTAGCCCGCCGCGTAGCCGCCGGCGAAGATATGGCTGAAGGTATTCGGCCAGCGCGAAAGCGGGTGCTGCGGCACCACGTGGGCGCGATCGTTGATTTCCCTGGACAGCGCGAGCACGGACTTCTCGCCCGCCGGTTCGAAGTCGGTGTGCAGGTGCATGTCGAACGACGAGAACACGATCTGGCGCAGCGTCATCATGCCGTTCTGGAAATTCTTGGCAGCCAGCATGCGCTCGAACAGGTCGCGCGGCAGCGGCTCACCGCTGTCGACCTGCGCGGTCATGTCCGCCAGCACCTCGTATTCCCAGCAGAAGTTCTCCATGAACTGYGAGGGCAGCTCCACCGCATCCCATTCCACGCCGTTGATGCCGGACACGCCCAGCTCGCCCACCTGGGTGAGCATATGGTGCAGGCCGTGGCCGAACTCATGGAACAGCGTGATCACTTCGTCGTGGGTGAACAGCGCTGGCTTGCCGCCCACGGGGGCCGTGAAGTTGCAGGTCAGATAGGCCACAGGGGTCTGCACGCGGCCAGCATCGAGCTGCTTTCGGCCACKGGCGTCGTCCATCCACGCGCCGCCGCGCTTGCCTTCGCGGGCGTACAGGTCGATGTAGAACTGCGCCAGCAGTTCGCCTTCAGGCGATACCACGCGGAAGAAGCGCACATCGTCGTGCCAGGTCTGGGCCTGGTCGGGCTCGATGCGCACGGAGAACAGCTTCTCCACCACGCCGAACAAGCCCTTGAGCACCTGGGGTTCCGGGAAATATTGCTTCACTTCCTGCTCGGAGAACGCGTAGCGCTGTTCGCGCAGCTTTTCCGAGGCGTAGGCCACGTCCCACGGCGCCAGTTCGGTCAGCCCGAGCTCGGCGGCGGCGAAGGCCTTGAGTTCGGTCCAGTCCTTCTCGGCGTACGGGCGTGCCTTGGCAGCCAGTTCGTCCAGGAAGCGCAGCACTTCCGCCGGCGATTCCGCCATCTTGGGCACCAGCGAAACCTCGCCGAAGGAGGCGTAGCCGAGCAGTTGGGCTTCCTCGCGGCGCAGCGCCAGTTGCTCGCGCATATTGGCCGTGTTGTCCCATTCGGCCTTGCCCTGGCCGTATTGCTGAGCCAGCTCGGAGGCGCGGGTGACGCTGGCCTCGTACATGGTCTGGCGCAGCGAGCGGTCGTCCGCGTATTGCAGCACCGGGAAATAGGACGGGAAGTGCAGGGTGAATTTCCAGCCCGGCTTGCCGTCCTTCTCGGCGGCGGCGCGGGCGGCCTCGAGCGCGTCCTCAGGCACGCCGCTGAGCCGGCTTTCGTCCTCGATCAGCAGCGCGTAGGCGTTGGTGGCGTCGAGCACGTGATCGGAGAAAGCCTTGGACAGCTGGGCCTGCTGTTCCTGGATCGCGGCGAAGCGGGGCTTCTTGTCTTCGGGCAGTTCGGCGCCGCCCAGGCGGAAACCGCGCAATTCGTTTTCCATCAACTGGCGGCGGGCCGCGCTCATGGTGGCGAATTCCGGGCTGGCGGCGAGCGCCTTGTACTTGTCGTAAAGCGCCAGGCTCTGGCCGAGCGAGGACCAGAATTCGGTCATGCGCGGCAGGTTGTCGGCGTGCGCCTGGCGCAACGGCGGCGTATCCGCCACGGCGCTCAGGTGGCCGACCACGCCCCAGGCGCGTCCGAGCGGCTCGGTGGCGGCTTCCAGCGCTTCCACGGCGTTGGCCCAGGTGGCAGGGGTGGAGGGATCCTCGGCGCGGTCGACCGCGGCCTGCGCGGTAGCCAGCAGCACGTCGAGCGCCGGCCCGATGTGTTCGGGGCGTATCTCGGCGAAACGTGGCAGGTCGGTGAAATCCAGCAGCGGATTGGCACCGGTTGTGGCGTTGGCTTCATTGGCCTGGTTGGCGGCTTGGTCCATGGCGTCTCTCTTGGCGGGGCCAGTAAGGGCAACACCCCGCACATTGGGGCGGGGCGGCAGGATTTCCAGTGCCATGCCATGCCGTGCGGGCGCGCCGCACGGCGGGCGGTCTTCAGCCGGCCGCGCGCTCGGCGGCTTCCAGCGTATTGATAAGCAGCATCGTAATAGTCATCGGGCCTACGCCGCCCGGTACCGGCGTGATATAGCCGGCCACTTCCTTGACGCCGTTGAAGTCGACATCGCCGCACAGCTTGCCGTTGTCGTCGCGGTTCATGCCCACGTCGATCACGGCCGCCCCCGGCTTTACCATATCGGCGGTGATGATGTTGCGCCTGCCCACGGCGGCCACGATCACATCGGCATCCCGGGTATGCGCGGCCAGGTCGCGCGTCTTGCTATTGCAGATGGTGACGGTGGCGCCGGCCTGCAGCAACAGCATCGCCATCGGCTTGCCGACGATATTGGACGCGCCAACCACCACCGCACGGGCGCCGCGCAGCGGGAATTGCACCGATTCCAGCATCTTCATGCAGCCATAAGGCGTGCATGGGCGGAACAGCGGGGCGCCGGTCATCAGGGCGCCGGCATTGGCCACGTGGAAGCCGTCCACGTCTTTTTCCGGGGCGATCGCTTCCAGCACTTTGTGGCTGTCGATATGCTTGGGCAGCGGCAACTGCACCAGGATGCCGTGGATATGCGGGTCGCGGTTCAGGGTGTCGATGCGGTCCAGCAGGTCGGCCTCGGACAGGTCGGCCGGATAGCGGTCGAGGGAAGAGTGGAAGCCATTGTCGTCGCACGCTTTCACCTTGTTGCGCACATAAACCTGGCTGGCCGGGTCTTCGCCCACCAGGACCACGGCCAGGCCGGGCCGGTGGCCGCGTTCGGTGAGGCTGGCGGCGCGTCGGGCGGCTTCGGTACGGAGTTGCTTGGCAAGGGCGTTGCCGTCGATCAATTGGGCGGGCATGGGATGGG
>NZ_JBFTLX010000269.1:0-9500 GCF_056396665.1 Cupriavidus sp. 05T313
GAGGGGTTGAATTCCAAGATCGCCACTGTGCAGAAGCGAGCCTGCGGCTATCGCAATCCGGACCACTTTAAGATCGCCGTCTACTTCCACTGCGGTGGTCTCAACCTACATCCAGCTGCGCTGACCCACACGAAAGTCGGATGAACCATAAAAAAAGGAGACAAGCGTGGATGACCTGGAAACCTTCCGGCAGGAGGTACGTGCCTGGCTGGAAGCGCAATGCCCGTCCGAGATGCGGCAGCCGGTACGCAACGAAGACGATATCTGCTGGGGCGGACGCAAGTTCCGCTTCCAGTCCGAAGCGCAGCGCCTCTGGCTCTCGCGCATGGGCGAGAAGGGCTGGACGGTGCCGGAGTGGCCGCGCGAGTACGGCGGCGGCGGCCTGTCCCGCGAGCAAGCCAAGGTGCTGCGCCAGGAGATGCAGGCGCTTGGTTGCCGGGTGCCGCTGCAAAGTTTCGGCATCTGGATGCTTGGCCCGGCGTTGCTGAAGTTCGGTACGGAGCAGCAAAAGCGGGAGCACCTCCCCAGGATCGCGCGTGGGGAAATTCGCTGGTGCCAGGGCTACTCGGAACCGAACGCCGGGTCGGACCTGGCCTCGCTGCAGACGCGCGCCGACGAGCGTGGCGATCACTTTGTCGTCAACGGCCAGAAGGTCTGGACCTCCTACGCCGACAAGGCGGACTGGATCTTCTGCCTGGTGCGTACCGATTTTGCGGCGCAGAAGCATACCGGCATCAGCTTCCTGTTGTTCGACATGGAGACGCCGGGCGTGTCGACGCGCCCGATCGTGCTGATCTCGGGCAAGTCGCCATTCTGCGAGACCTTTTTCGATGATGTCGTGGTGCCGCGCGGCAACCTGGTCGGCGAGCCGAACGGCGGCTGGACCATCGCCAAGTACCTGTTGACGCACGAGCGCGAAATGATCAGCGCCATCGGCAGCCGCGGGCAGYGCCCGCCGATGGGCAGGCTTGCCCGCGACACGCTGGGCCAGAACGAACGCGGCGAGGTCGATGCGCCGATGCTGCGCGCGCAGATCGCCACCTTCGAGATCGACGAGTTGGCCTTCGGGCTGGCGGGCGAGCGGGCGGTGGACCTCGCCAGGCAAGGCGAGGGCATCGCGGCGTTCTCCTCGGTGCTGAAGTACTACGGGGCCGAACTCAACAAGCGGCGCTATGAACTGCTGATGTCGATCGGCGGCAGCGAAGCGCTGGAATGGGAGAGCGAGCGCAGCCAGGATGGCGCCACCGCGCGCGGCTGGCTGCGCAGCAAAGCCAACTCGATCGAGGGCGGCACGAGCGAAGTGCAGCTCAATATTGTTGCCAAGCGCCTGCTTGGCTTGCCCGGCGCCTGACCCCGCCTGAACGCCACGCTTCGAAAACGACCATGGCCATCGTATTGAACCAGACCCAGGAGATGCTGCGGGACAGCGCCCTGGCATTCCTGCGCGAAAGCGCGCCGGTCGCGATGTTGCGCAAGCTGCGCGATACGCGCGACGAGACCGGCTTCTCGACCCAACTCTGGAAGGACTTCGCCGGACTGGGCTTTGCCGGCGTGCTGATCCCCGAGCAGTATGGCGGCAGCGAGCTTGGTGTGGTGGAGGCTGGCGTCCTCATGGAAGCGCTTGGCCGCACGCTGGCGCCCACGCCATTCTTCTCCACCGCCTTGCTTGGCGCATCGCTGATCTCACGGTGCGGCAGCGAAGCGCAAAAGGCGAAGCTGTTGCCAGCCATCGCCGCCGGCAAGCACCTGACGGCACTGGCGATCGACGAGAGCGCGGCGCACCGGCCGGAACGGCAGGCGCTGCGTGCGGCGCAGCAGGACGGTGGCTACGTGCTCAATGGCGCCAAGGTGTTCGTCATCGACGGGCATATCGCGGATACGCCGATCGTAGTGGGCCGCACTAGTGGCGACACGGCCGACCCGGATGGCATCACGCTCTTCCTGGTTCCGCGTGGCAGCGATGGCATCGACATCGAGCGTACCGTGATGGCGGATGCCCGCAATGCGGCCCGGGTTCGGTTCCGGGATGTTCGGGTCGACGCCGGCGCCGTGCTCGGCCAGGTGGGCGGCGGCGCGGCCATGCTCGACCAGGTCCTCGATATCGCGCGCGCCGCGCTGGCGTCGGAACTCGTCGGCATTGCCGACGAGGCGTTCGAACGTACCTTGCGGTACCTGAAGGAGCGCAGGCAGTTCGGCAAGATCATCGGTGAATTCCAGGCGCTGCAGCATCGCGCCGCCCACCTGTTCAGCGAAATCGAGATCACGCGCTCGGCGGTGTTGCGCAGCCAGCAGTTGCTCGACGAAAGCCCCGCCCAGCCTGTTGCCCTCGTATCGGCCGCCAAGGCGCGGGCCGGCAGCACGGCGACGCTTGCGGTGCAGGAAGGCGTGCAGATGCACGGTGGCATCGGCATGACCGACGAGTTCGAGATCGGCTTCTATATGAAGCGCGCTTGCGCCGCGCAAACACTGCTCGGCGATACCAACTTCCACGCGCATCGCTGGGCCACGCTGCGCGGCTACTGAGCGCCGCAGCGCACCATCCTGAAACCGTTTCGCAGGTCTTCCGCGCGCAGGCGCGGGGCCTGCGCTCGCCCTCGCTCCTGCGCTGGCGGGTTTGCATTGCACAACGTGCGCGCCGCGAACGCGGACCCTAGGTAAATCCACTAGACATTCAAGGGCGAGTTCGGTTGTCACGAATTAGAACTCTGGGTATGCTAAGTACGCTATCTGCATAAACAGCAGTCCGGTGGAAAATCGTCGTGCGGATTCTCTATTTCTGGTTGTAGTTCGCTTTATTTGAGCGTAAAGCGATTCCGGCGTGCGGCACGGGTCAGCCACATGAAGCACCGAACAGGAGATGCTATGGTCGGGGCGGCAAGAATTATCGTATCTACGGTATCTTTCTTCGAAGCGGGCGCCACGCTATGAGCGCCTACATCCTGCGCCGCTTGCTGGCGCTGCTGCCGACGCTGCTGTTCGCCAGCCTGATCGTCTTCGTGATCGTGCGCATGGTGCCGGGCGATGTGGTTGACCTGATGCTGAGCCAGAACGACATCAGCGCCGATGCAAAAAGCCGCGACGACCTGATCCGCGCGCTCGGGCTGGACCAGCCGATGTGGCGCCAGTACCTGCACTGGGTCGGCAGCATCGCGCTGCACGGCGACCTGGGCCAGTCGCTGTGGCAGGGCGAGCCGGTGCTGAAGATGGTGGTRGCGCGCATGCCTGCGACGTTTTCGCTCGGCGCGCTGGCCTTGTTCGTGGCGCTGTCGGTAGCGTTGCCCGTCGGCGTGCTGTCGGCCATCCGGCAGGACACCGCGGCCGACTACGTGGCGCGCTCCTTCTCCATCCTGATGCTCGCGGTGCCGAGCTTCTGGCTGGGCACGATGGTCATGGTGTTTCCCTCGGTGTGGTGGGGCTGGTCGCCGGAGGTACGCTACGTCCCCTTCCTTGAAGATCCGCTCCAGCACATCAGCAACATGCTGGTGCCCGCCATCATCCTCGGCATGGCGCTGTCCGCCATCACCATGCGGATGACGCGCACGATGATGCTGGAGGTGCTGCGGCAGGACTACATCCGCACGGCATGGGCCAAGGGACTGAACGAACGCCTGGTGATCCTGCGCCATGCGCTGCGCAACGCGCTGATCCCGGTGGTGACGCTTATCGGCCTGCAAGCGCCGCTGCTGATCGGCGGCGCGGTGGTGATCGAGCAGATTTTCGCGCTGCCGGGCATGGGATTGCTGTTGCTGGACGCGGTCAACCAGCGGGACTATCCCGTCATCACCGGTGTGTTCCTGGTGGTCGGCGTGGCAGTCATGCTTATCAACCTGCTCGTGGACCTGAGCTACGGGCTGTTCGATCCGAAAGTGAGGCATCGCTGATGGCCCGTCCAATCGCAAACGCCCCCGCAATCCAGGCGGTGCAACCGCCGCGGGAGATGTCCGGCACGGGTTGGGCTGTCGCTGCCCTTGCCCTGGTGAAGCGCCTTTTCCGGGAGAAGCCGCTGGGCGCCGCCGGCGCGGTGATCTGCCTGATTTTCCTGTTCTGCGGCGTCTTCGCCGACTGGCTGGCGCCATATGGCGTCAACGAGATCAGCATGATGAAGCGGCTGCAGCCACCGTCGTGGGCGCATCCCTTCGGCACCGACAACCTCGGGCGCGACATGCTGTCGCGCTGCCTGTACGGGGCGCAGCTTTCCGTGATCATCGGGCTGTCGGCCGCCACGCTGGCCACAGCGGTGTCGGTGGTGATCGGCATCCTGTCGGGCTACCTTGGCGGCAAATTCGACCTGATCGTGCAGCGCATGGTGGATGCGTGGATGAGTTTTCCGGACCTGGTGATCCTGATCGTGGTGGTGTCCGTGCTCGGCCCGGGCAGCTGGCAGATCATCGGCACGCTTGGCCTGTTGCTGGGCGTCGGCGGATCGCGCATCATCCGCAGCGCGGTGGTCTCTGTACGCGAGAACATGTACGTCCACGCCGCGCAGTCCATGGGCGCTTCCACCGGCCGCATCCTGTGGCGCCATATCCTGCCCAACGTGCTGCCGCCCATCATCGTGCTGTTCACCACGCGCGTGGGCACGGCCATCCTGGCCGAGTCCGGACTGTCCTTCCTCGGGCTCGGCGTGCCGCCGCCGGCGCCGACCTGGGGCGGCATGCTCTCCGGCAACGGCCGTACCTTCATGTTCCAGGGGCCCTGGCTGGCGCTGGCCCCCGGCATCTGCCTCACCGTGGTCGTCTATGCCATCAACGTCTATGGCGACGCACTGCGCGACCTGCTCGATCCGCGCATGCGCGGCACGCGGTAACGCGATACCAGAGGCCGGCGCCATGACGCCGGCCCGGGAGGATCCAGGGGCGCGGGCGCATCGCTTGCGTCGCGACTTGACGGGCGCAACTAGGAGACAACGATGGAGGGACGCGGTTTGAAAAGAACAATAGTCTCGGTGGCAACGGGCGTGGCACTGGCGCTGTCCGCCGGCGTGGCCAGTGCGCAGGCCGAAGCGCCGAAATACGGCGGCAATCTCGAAATCGGCTCGATGTATCCGACCATCTCGGCCTTGTCCTGGGACCTGGCAGACTGGAACTGGAAGCAGAACTACGATACCGGGCAGGTCTACGAGCAGCTCTTCGTGGCCGATCTTTCCAAGTCCAGGCGCAACGGCGGCAAATATGCCTTCCAGGCGGACGCCTGGCTGCCGGAGGATGCGATCCGCGGCGAGCTTGCCGAGAGCTGGAAGTGGGTCGATCCGCTGACGCTGGAAGTCAGGCTGCGCAAGGGCGTCAAGTTTCCCGCCAAGGCCGGCGTGATGGAAGAGCGCGAGCTGGTGGCCGACGACGTGGTCTTCAGCTATACCCGGATGAACAGCAGCGCCAAGAAGATCCCGACCTACTACGACCACCTCACCAAGGTCGAGGCGACCGACAAGTACACCGTGGTATTCCGCTTCAAGGAATACAACGCCGAATGGGATTACCGCTTTGGYTGGGGCTACTACTCCGGCATCATGCCCAAGGAAGTGGCGGCCGCCGGCGCTGGCAACTGGAAGAATGTGAACGGCAGCGGGCCCTTCCTGCTGAGCAACTTCGTGCAGGGCACTTCCAGCACCTATACCAAGAACGCGCAATACTGGGACAGCGACAAGATCGGCGGCAAGGACTACAAGCTGCCCTTCGTCGACAAGGTGGTACTGCGCACGGTCAAGGACGAGTCCACCCGCAACACCATGCTGCGCACCGGCAAGCTCGACGTGCTGGAGTATGTCCGCTGGACCGCTGTCGATGAACTCAAGAAGAGCGCGCCGGCGCTCAAGTGGTCGCGCTGGTTGTCGACCAATGGCCAGTACGTGGCGCTGCGCGTCGACACCAAGCCGTTCAACGACGTCCGGGTGCGGCGCGCGCTGAACATGGCGGTCAACAAGCAGGAGATCGTCAAGCAGTTCTACGGCGGCAATGCCGAACTGTTCGCCTATCCGCAGCATCCGGATTACGCAGGCTACTTCGAACCGCTGAGCGCCATGCCGGAACAGGTGAAGGAGCTGTTCACCTACAACCCGGACAAGGCACGCAAGCTGCTGGCGGAGGCGGGGTATGCGAAAGGCTTCACGTTCAAGGTGCAGGTATGCGCCTGCCAGCCCGAGCACCTGGAGCTGCTGCCGCTGATCGGAGCCTATCTCGAACAGGTCGGCGTGCGCATCGAGATCCAGCCGATGGAGTACGGCGCCTTCCTGTCGGCCATGACCACCAAGACCAATGCGCCCGGCTACCTGATGAGCAACGGGCATACCAACCCGACCACCACGATCCGCAAGAGCTTCGTGAAGGGCCAGGTGTGGAATGCTGCGCAGTGGGGCGATCCGAAGTAYGAGCAGCGCGTGAACGAAGCCTTCCAGATGCGCGACCTCGGCCGCCGCCAGGAGGCATTGCGCGCGCTGACGCGGGACGTGCTGGCGGATGCGCCGTATATCTGGCTGCCGATCCCTTACCAGTACACCGCATGGTGGCCCTGGGTGAGGAACTACGACGCCGAACTGCGTGCGGGCGCGGTGCGTCCCGGCCCGATCTACGCGCGGATGTGGATCGACCAGGACATGAAGAAGAAGATGGGATTCTGAACCCGTGACGCGAACGCGCGGGCCGGAGCGCCCGGCCCGCGCAATACTGTCATTCAGGCAATTGGCCACTTTGCCACTTTGCCGCTCGGAGGAGGCGCATGACGCAGCCCATTCTGCAGGTGAACAAGCTGACTACGCGGTTCCGTACAGACCGCGGCGTGGTGACGGCGGTCGACCAGGTCTCGTTCGACGTGGCGCCGGGCGAGACGCTGGCTATCGTCGGCGAATCCGGCTCGGGAAAAAGCGTGACCGCGCTGTCGATCCTCGGGCTGATTCCCAGCCCGGCCGGGCGGATCGAAGCGGGCGAGATCCTGTTCGACGGACAAGACCTGCTGCGGCTCAGTCCGGCGCGCATGCGCGCGATTCGCGGCAACCGCATCGCCATGATCTTCCAGGAGCCGATGTCCTCGATGAATCCGGCGCTGACCGTGGGCAAGCAGATCGCCGAGCCGATGAACCTGCATCAGGGCATGCCGTGGAAGACCGCGCTCGGCATTGCCGGCGAGCTGCTCGGCAAGGTGCAGATCCCGGAAGCGGAAAGCCGGCTGGGCGCCTATCCGCACCAGTTCTCGGGCGGCATGCGCCAGCGCGCCATGATTGCCATGGCGCTGGCCTGCAAGCCGCAGTTGATCATCGCCGACGAGCCGACCACTGCGCTCGACGTCACGGTGCAGGCCCAGATTCTCGACTTGCTGAAGGATCTCGCCAGCAAGTCGGACACGGCGCTGATCCTGATCACGCACGACCTGGGCGTGGTGGCGCGCTATGCCGATCGCGTGGCCGTGATGTACGGCGGGCGCATGGTCGAGACCGCGAGCGCGCGGGAGCTGTATGGCCATCCGTCGCACCCGTACACGCGTGGCCTGATGGCCTCGGTGCCGCGCATTGACGGCGATACCCGTCAGCCGCTGGTGCCGATCGACGGCCAGCCGCCCGACCTGACCGCGCTGCCGCCCGGCTGTGCCTTCATGCCGCGCTGCAAGCTCGCCTCCGATCAATGCGCCCTGTCGCGCCCGGCGCTGCGCGCCGTTCGCCCGAACCACTACAAGGCATGCTTCCTCCATGATGCAGACTGAGACACAGGCGGCGTCTGCCGCGCCCCGGTATGGCGAGATTGGCGACGAGATCCTGCGCGTCGAGAACCTCAAGGTTCATTTCCCCGTGACCAAGGGCCTCTTCATCAAGCGTCAAGTGGGATCTGTGAAGGCCGTGGACGGCGTGTCGTTCACGCTCAGGCGTGGCGAGACGCTCGGCCTCGTTGGTGAAAGCGGCTGCGGAAAATCCACGACCGGGCTGGCCATCATCAAGATGCTCGCCGCCAGCGGCGGACGGATCGCCTTCGACGGGGACGACTTCTCCACCTTCAGCAAGGCGCAGGAAAAGAACTTCCGGCGCAGCGTGCAGATGGTCTACCAGGACCCGTTCGGATCGCTGAATCCGCGCATGAAGGTGCGCGATATCATCGGTGAGCCGTTGGAGGTGCATGGCATGGCGAGCGACAAGGCGCGTTATGGCGCGCGCATCGCGGAGCTGTTGCAGATGGTGGGGCTGTTGCCCTACATGGCGGACCGCTACCCGCACGAGTTTTCCGGGGGACAGCGCCAGCGCATCGGCATTGCCCGCGCTTTGGCCGTGGAGCCCAGCCTGATTGTCTGCGACGAGCCGGTCTCCGCGCTGGACGTGTCGATTCAGGCGCAGGTGGTCAATGTGTTCATGGAGTTGCAGCGGCGGCTTGGGTTGACCTATGTCTTTATTGCCCACGATCTCGCGGTGGTGCGGCACATCAGCGACAGGATTGCCGTGATGTATCTCGGGCGCATTGTGGAGATCGCCAGCCGTGACGAGCTATATGCGAATCCGCGGCATCCCTATACCAGGGCGTTGCTGTCCGCCGTGCCGGTGGCCAGTGTCGAGGCAGAGGAAAGGCGGGAGCGGATTGTGCTGAAAGGGGAGGTGCCGAGTCCGTTGAATCCGCCGTCGGGGTGCAGGTTTCATCCGCGCTGCGCGCAGGCTACTGAGCGGTGTAGGGTGGAGGATCCGGTGTTGAGGGAGAGGGGGGGTGGGCAGATGGTGGCTTGCCATTTGGAGGGGTAGGGTATTGTTTTTTGGTCTGAATTTTCTCTAAATTTGATTTGAGTTTGATTTTAATTTGGCGGTGTTGGTTATTGCACCCAAAGGAATACGACATCCCCCTGCGGGGGACGCCGGTCACTCTTCTTTGCTTCGGCAAAGAAGACTAACGAGAAGAAAGCCGACCCTGCCGGGGGCAGAGCAATCAGGCTATTTCGCATTGGTGATTTCGTCGTRCGGCCAGCAGTTCTGCTAGCTTCTGCCGGTACCAGCTTGCAGGGTCACGAATCTGCCAATTTCCGGGATTCGTGGTGCGRCCCCCGGTAGCGGAATCCTTGCCCATTCGGCCATCTGCCGTTACCGGYGCGAAGCACCACGATACATCGCCTGCCAATGGTTTCGTGGTGGGGCGGGCGCGGTGATCAGGGTCTTGGGCATATCAACCCGGTGCCACCGCGCSCACGACGGAACCGGTGCGCCTGCAACTTCGTGGGCGGCCACTACGCGAGCGACAGACGGCTTGAAGCAAGTGATGTCTGCTACCGGGGGCCTCACCACGAATCCCGGAAGCGCCAGATCCTTCCGTGTTCGCCGACCGGGCCACGGTGCCCACCACGAAACGAAGACGATTGCATTCAGCCACGGCCAGCGCCGGTACGGCAGGGTGTCGAATGGCAGGGTATTCGCCGTCAGAGACAAAACCACGAAACCAGCAAGGCATGAGATGCCGTGGCCCATTGCACCGCGAACGGCAGATGGCCGAATGGGCGCTGGGGTGTGCAATCAGGGGCCGCACCACGAAACCCGTGTAGTGCGC